>NZ_JAOCLC010000006.1:0-118782 GCF_029845105.1 Stenotrophomonas sp. GD03654
CCTGTCGGGGCAGTCCCTCAACAGAGGGGCTTGTTCCTCCAGATGCATCCGTAGATCCACGTCATGCGTGGATGCTGTTCCTGCCGAGCTGGACCATCCACGCATGGCGTGGATGTACCCATTTCATCGCGAGCTGCGGGTTAAACTGCCTGCATCACCTGCTGGAGCTTTTTCCCATGACCGCTGAAATCCTCGTCCCCGTTTCATTCGGCGAGCTGCTGGACAAGATCTCGATCCTGCAGATCAAGTCCGAGCGCATCAGCGACGAGGGCAAGCTGGCCAATGTGCGCAAGGAGCTGTCGGCGCTGGAGCAGACCTGGATGGCGCACCCGGCGGCGGTGAAAGACGTCGCCAAGCTGCGTGCCGAGCTGAAGGCGGTCAACGAGCAGCTATGGGACATCGAGGACGACATCCGGCTGAAGGAGAAGGCGCAGGCGTTCGACCAGGGTTTCATCGACATGGCGCGCAGCGTCTACCTGCGCAACGACGAACGCGCGCGCATCAAGAAGGCGATCAACCTGGCGCTGGGTTCGGCGTACGTGGAAGAGAAGTCCTACCAGGATTACGCGCAGCGCGCGTAATCCCGGCCAGGGAATGGATCCACGCCATGCGTGGATGGGGCCCGTCGCTCACCCCAGGTGGTCGGCGACGTAGCGTTCGAACGCGGCGATACCGTCGTCGACGGTGATCAGTTCCATCACATCGTCGAACTCGATCTTGGTGCCCCACTTCAGATCCGCGGCCTGCTTGGCCAGGTACTTGCGCGCGGCATCATCGTAGCGGTCCACGCAGTAGCGGCGGTCGGAATAGGGGCCGCTGCGGTTCGGATTGCTGGCCGCATGCAGGCCCAGTACCTTGGCGCCCATCGCGTTGGCGATGTGCATCGGGCCCGAGTCCGGAGTCATCACCAGATTGGCGCGGGCCAGCAGCGCCGGCAGCTGCTTCAAGGTGTCCTTGCCGACCAGGTCCAGCGCCGGTGTGTGCAGCTGCGCCTGGATGGCATCGGCCATGCTGCGCTCCAGTTCGCTGCGCCCACCGCACAGCACCACCCGCCAACCGCGCTGTGCGGCATGGTTGGCCACGGCTGCATAGCGGTCTGCATACCAGTTGCGGCGCACGTGGCTGGAACAGGGCGAGATCATCAGTACCGGTCGGCCATCGTCCTGCCATTGCGCGGCGGCCCACTCATACGCGGACTGCGGTACAGCCAGGTCCCAGCTGACCTCGGTCTGGCGCAGGCCAAGGGGTTCACAGAAGCTGCTGATGGCGTCCAGCACGTGGATGCCGGGGCGGTCCGGGATGCGCTCGTTGATGAACAGGCCGTGCAGATCCTTTGATCGGCTGCGGTCGTAGCCGATGCGACGCTCTGCGGGAATGAAGGCCGACAGCAGGTTGGCGCGGAACGCCACCTGCATCTGCAGCAGCGCTTCGAAGCGCCCGGGCGGCAGCTGCCTGCGCAGTTCCTTGACCCCGGCCATGCCGCTTTTCTTGTCGTAGGCATGGAAGGTGACGCCGGGCAGGCCGTCGAGCAGCTTGTGGCCGGCCTTGTCGATGATCCAGTGGATCGGCGTGTCCGGGCGTGCGGCCTGCAGGGTGCGCACGAGGGGCACCACGTGGGTGACATCGCCAAGTGCGGACAAGCGCAGGAGGCACAAGGAGGAGGACGCTGATGCCATGTGTTGTTAGACTCAATGAAATGGTCGCATTCGACGCCAATGAAGCGCTGACGCCATGCCGCGAGGGTCGCGGCATCGGGGCCATTCTGTTCGACCGCGAGCGGCTGCGGCAAGCCGAGATCGGCCTGTTCTCGCCCCAGCACTGGGGCAGCAAGGCCCGGCCGGTGGACGAAGGCGGGCGCGGCAGCGCCTGGTTCGTCGATGCGCCGTTCGGTGCCAGCGTGCTGCGCCATTACCTGCGCGGCGGCATGGCGGCCCGTATCAGCCACGACCAGTACCTCTGGCGTGGCGCGGACCGGACCCGCAGCTTCGCTGAATTCCGCTTGATGCGCGCACTGCGCGAGAAAAAGCTGCCGGTGCCTCGGCCGATCGCTGCGTTCTACATGCGCGAGGGCCTTCGCTATCGGGCCGCGATCCTGATGGAGCGGCTCGAGGGCGTGCGCTCGCTGGCCGACCGGGCATTGGTCACCGGCCGGGGCGCCCCCTGGGAGGAGACCGGACGGCTGATCGCCCGTTTCCACCGTGCCGGCCTGGACCATGCCGACCTCAACGCGCACAACATCCTGTTTGATGGCAGTGGCCATGGCTGGCTGATCGACTTCGACCGTGGGGTGATCCGCATCCCGGCCACCGGCTGGCGCGAACGCAATCTCAAGCGCCTGCTGCGCTCGCTGATCAAGCTGCGCGGCGAGCGCAGCATGGAAGACGTACAGAAGGACTACGCGCGGCTGCGCCGCGCCTATGACATGGCCTGGAACCGGGGCACCTGATGGACTGGTCGTTGCGTTTCCTCGGCGTCGGCAATGCGTCGGCGGTCGAGCTGGGATCGCCGATGTCGGTGATCGAGCGGGACGGGCGTCCGTGGCTGACCATCGACTGTGGCGGTGAAGGCCTGACCGCGTTCAAGGCGCACTACGGCCACATGCCGCAGGCGTTGTTCGTCACCCATGTGCACCTGGACCACGTGGCGGGCTTTGAGCGGCTGTTCGTCGACACCTTCTTCAATTCCCACCGGCGCGGCAAGAAGGTGCGCCTGTACGTGCCCGCCACGGTCGTGCCGCTGCTGCACAAGCGTATCGGTGACTATCCGAACGTGCTGGCCGAGGGCGGGGCGAACTTCTGGGATGCCTTCCAGCTGGTCGTGGTGGGCGAGGCGTTCTGGCATGAGGGGGTGCGCCTGGAGGTGTTTCCGGTGCGCCATCACTGGCCGGAGACGGCCTATGGCCTGCGCCTGCAGGGCGCGTTGACCTGGAGCGGTGATACCCGGCCGGTTCCGGAGATGCTGGCCCGCTTCGCCAATGACAACGAACTGATCGCGCACGACTGCGGCCTGCACGGCAACCCGTCGCATACCGGCGTGGACGACCTGGAGCGCGAGTACAGCGCGGAACTGCAGGCGCGGATGATGCTCTACCACTATGCGAGCGTGGCCGATGGCCAGGCGCTGGCCGCGCGGGGGCATCGCGTGGCGCAGCCGGGGCAGTGCGTGCCGCTGGCCACCCCCACTGCACCGCACGTGCTGGCGCAGGATCCGCCGTGAGCGGTGCTGGCCAGCACGCCGACGTGGCGCTGGCCGCCGAACTGGAGGCGCTGGAACGCGCGCTGCATGCGCCGCAGGTGCGGGGTGATCGCGAGTCCCTTGCGGCCCTGCTGGACGAGGATTTCAGCGAGATCGGCAGTTCCGGGCAATGCTACGGCCGTGATGCGGCGTTGCAGGAGATCCCGTTGGAGCGCGCGCAGGTGCTGATCGAATCGGAACAGTACGCGGTGTGGTTGTTGGCCGACGGTCTGGCCCAGGTGCGCTACCGCAGCCGCCATCACGTCGATGGGCAGGCGCAGCGCTGGGTGCTGCGCAGCTCGCTGTGGCGCCGGCAGGGGCAACGGTGGCGCATGGTGTTCCATCAGGGCACGCCCGAGGCACCGTAGCACCGGACCATGCCCGGCAAGGGGCGCCAACCAAGCTTGGTATCTATCAGAGGCGGGGCGTCGCCGCAAAAAGGCGATGGCCCCGCCGGCTGACCTCGGCGCCCGCGTCGATCGATACCGTTGCTGCCTTCCGGCCCTGGCGGGATTTTCGACCTAGCGTCGCGAGGGGCCGACGGGGCCACCATAGAGACGTTGGCCGCCCAGCAGGCGGCCGGTTCACGGATCAGGGGAAGCAGCGCGCGATGCGCCGGAGACCACAGCCGGACTGCACATCGGCTGGCCGATGGCAGACCGCAACTATAGCGCAGGCAGGTACATCGGCGCCAGCTTCACGCACTGAATCGGCTGTAACCCGTTCCCGGCAACGGCGGCCGGGGCTGGCCGCCGTTGCTAGAATGCCGGCCAGGAGGAACGACCTCCCCCGCATCGGGAATCAATGACCAGGACGGCCTGGCCCTACCAAGAGGAGGGCCGTCATGGCCTGGATCTATCTGTTGTTTGCCGGCCTGCTGGAAATCGTCTGGGCCGTGTCCATGAAGCAGTCCGAAGGCTTCACCAGGCTTACCCCCACCGTGGTCACGATCATCGGCATGATCGCCAGCTTCTGGCTGCTGGCGGTGGCCATGCGCAGCCTGCCGTTGGGCACTGCCTACACGATCTGGACCGGCATCGGCGCGGTCGGCGCGTTCGTGGTCGGCATCGTGTTTCTGGGTGAGCAGGTCAGCCCGATGCGGATCGGGGCCGCGGCGCTGATCGTTTCCGGCCTGGTGCTGATGAAACTCTCCAGTAGCTGAATTTATTTACTCATGGCGGGGAATGGATTCTCCGCCGCATGCAGCGATATGCATTTTCGGCAAAACTATTTTGTCCGCCCGTTTTATTTGACGCACGTCATAAAAATAGCGAGCGTGATTCACATGCCGCTGGCGCTGTCGGTCGCACAGTGCCGCCATTCGTCGGGCGAAATCGGGGAGTTTTCGCCTTGAGGGACACGCTGTCGTACCTGTCCCCGGGGTCGATCGCGTGAAGATGTGAAGATTTTCAGGAGTTAATGCCTTCAAACCTTGTTCCCGTATTGGGAGCCGGGGTGGGTCGCATTGTCTCCAAACAACCTGCCAGCTGTGCCATCCGGTCTTTTCATGGAGATTTACCGATGAACCGCATTTACCGTCTGGTTTTCAATCGTGCCCTTGGGGTAATGCAGGTTGCTTCGGAGGTCGCCCAGAATCCTGGCGGAAGTGCGGTCTGCACGGCACGGATGCCGCGATTGCGGGCGCACCAGTTGACGGTTGCGCTGGCGGCCACACTGGCCAGTGGCTCGGCATTCGCAGCGTGCACAGGCACCACCACCGTCGACTGCGACGGTACCACCAACATCAACAACTACTCCAACGCGACCAACGGCCTCACGCTGAACATCGCCTCGGGTGCGTTGCTGCGTACGCCACCGATCGTAGGTGGCGGCAACGCAGCAACGCTGACCGGCGACAACGTGACGGTCAACAACAATGGCACGATCGATCCAAGCTCGATCATCCTCGCCTCTCCCGGCCTGGTCATCGGCAATGGTTCTGCCAACAACAGCGCGATCGTCGTCAACAACAACGCCAGCGGACAGATCAAGGGTGTCGTCAACATCGCAACGCTGCTGGGCTTCGGTGGACAGGCGCTGGTGGCACAGAATGTCAACGGCACCACCACCATCAACAACGCTGGCCTGATCAGCACGTCATTGATCGGTGCAGGTAGCGTTTCCGACGCGACCACGGTGGTGACCTATGGTGGCGCGGCAGCCAACGTGACCAACACAGGCACCATCGACGGGCGCGTCGGCCTGGGTGCTTCTGGAGGCAACGCGTTCCTCAATGCGGGGGCGGTCAGCGGCAGCGTTCACCTGGGTGATTCAACCGGCGGAAATACCTTCACCGCAGTGTCCGGTTCCAGCGTTGTGGCCGGCGGCGGCACCGCGCTTGCCGGTGTGATTACCGGTGTTACCGGGGTAAAGGTTGCGGCTGCGGGATCGGTCGATGCCGGTATCGGTAGCGGTGCCACCAACAACACACTGGTGCTGCAGAACAGCGCTTCCGGTACGGGATCCGGCACCGGTGGAGCGGCGACAACGCTGGGGTGGAACCAGTACCTCAACTTCCGGAAGCTGACCGTCAACAGTGGTACCTGGAACCTGCAGGGCGCATGGACCGGAACCGGACCCACGACACTCAATGACGGTCTGGTCAATTTCAACAATGCCGGTTCCTTCGGCACGGGGCTGTTCACGGCCAACGGCGGCGCCATTGCCGCCTCCACGGCGGGCCTGAGCCTGACCAACGCCTTCAACCTTGGCGGCAACCTTTCCCTCGGCGGGACCAATGCGTTCGGGCTGGGGGGCGTCCTTTCGGGCGTCGGTGGGCTGACGGTCAACAACACCGGCATCGTCACTCTCGGCGGTGCCAACCTGTTCTCGGGCGGGGTCAATCTCAATGCCGGTGGCCTGTTGCTGGGCAATGCGGGGGCTCTCGGCTCCGGCGCCCTCACCGTGGGTGGCACGGCGTCGCTGGACACCACCGCCGCGTTCAACCTGAGCAACAACCTGATCGTCAGCGGGGGCGGCACGCTCAACCTGCTCGGCAACAACAGCCTTGGCCTCAACGGTTCCATCTCCGGCGCCGGCAACCTGGTCAAGGCCGGTCCGGGTACGCTCACCTTGAATGGTGCCAACCTGCTCACGGGCTCCTTCTCGGTCACCGGGGGGGCGCTGGCATTGGGCGCCGGTGGCAGCCTGTCGCCGACGGGCGCGATCTCGGTGGGCGCAGGCACCAACCTGGATCTTTCGCTTGCCACCAACCAGACCATTGGTTCGCTTGCCGGCGCCGGTACGCTCAACCTCGGCGCGCGCAGCCTCACGCTGGGTGGCCTGAACACCAGCACCAGCTTCTCCGGCGTCATCGGCGGTGTCGGTGGCGCGCTCGTCAAGGTCGGTACGGGTACCCAGACCCTGTCTGGTGCCAATACCTTCACCGGTGGCGTCGCGCTCAACGGCGGTGGGCTGCTGCTGGGCAATGCCGGCGCGCTGGGCACCGGCGCACTCAGTGTCGGCGGCAACGTCACCCTCGATGGCACGGGGGCGCTCGCTCTCGCCAACGCGGTCAATCTGGGCGCGGGCAGCATCCTCAATCTGTCCGGAAACCAGGCGCTGACCTTCAACGGCGCGATCGGTGGTACCGGCGGCCTGGTCAAGAACGGCGCGGCCACCCTGACCCTCAACAACGCCAACACGTTTGGCGGAGGGCTGTCGCTCACCGCCGGTGGGCTGGTGCTCGGCAACGGCGGCGGGTTGGGAACCGGCGCATTGAACGTCGGTGGTGCAGTGACGCTTGATGCCAGCTCGGCATTGACCGTGGGCAATGGCATCAACCTGGGGTTGGGTGGTTCGCTCAATGTGCTGGGGGGCAACGCGCTGACGCTGGGCGGCGTGATCGGTGGTACCGGCAGCCTGGTCAAGAACGGTGCCTCCACGCTGACGCTGGGCGGGGCCAACGCGTTCACCGGCGGCCTGAACGTGAACGCAGGCAAGGTGGCGCTGGCCAGTGGCGGCAGCCTGGCGGCAACCGGGGCGGTGAGTCTGGCCGGCGCGGGCGCCGACCTCGACATCTCGCTGGGCGGCAACCAGACCATCGGTGCGCTGTCCGGCGTCGTCGGCAGCACGGTGACATTGGGCAGCAGTACGCTCACCTTCGGTGATGCCACCAACCAGACCTTCGGCGGTGTGATCGGCGGCACCGGCGGCCTGGTCAAGCAGGGCACCGGCGTGCAGACGCTGACCGGCGCCAATATCTTCAGCGGTGGAGTGAATCTTGCGGCCGGTGGCCTGGTGCTGGGCAACGCCGGTGCGCTGGGAAGCGGTGCGCTGACGGTCAGTGGCAACGGTTCGCTGGATACCACTGCTGCGCTCAACCTGGGCAATGCGATCAACCTCGGTGCAGCGCTGACCCTGCCGGGCAGCCAGAACCTGACCCTGGGTGGCAACATCACCGGTACCGGCAGCCTGGTCAAGAACGGCGCATCCACACTGACCTTGAACGGTACCAACACCTTCAGCGGTGGACTGAACGCAAACGCCGGCGGTCTGCTGCTGGGCAACAGTGGAGCGCTGGGTACGGGGGCGCTGAGTGTCGGCGGGATTGTTTCGCTGGACGGCAGTGGCCCGCTGAACCTGGCCAATGATGTCGTGCTCGGCGGCGGCGCCTTGCTGACACTGCCGGGCACGCAGGCCATCACCCTGGGCGGCGTGGTGTCCGGCGCGGGTGGCCTGGTGAAGAACGGCGCCACCACGTTGACCCTCAATGGCGGCAACACCTTCGGTGGCGGGCTGACCGTCAACGGCGGCGGCGTGCTGCTGGGCAACGCCGGCGCGCTGGGCACCGGTGCATTGTCGGTGGGGGCCAACACCACGCTGGACAGTTCGGTGGCGCTGAACCTGGCCAACAGCGTGAACCTCGGGACCAGTGCCGTACTGAACCTGCTGGGCAACCAGAACGTGTCGCTGGATGGGGTCATCAGCGGCACTGGCGGCCTGGTCAAGAACGGCGCGGCGACACTGGCATTGAATGGGCCCAACACCTTCAGCGGAGGTGTCGGCCTCAACGCAGGCGTACTGCAGCTGGGCAATGCGCAGGCGCTGGGTACCGGGCAGCTGGATGTGGGTGGCAACGCTTCGCTGGATGCAGCATCGGCGCTTACCGTAGGCAACAACATCGGCCTCGCTGCCGGTGCCAACCTCTCCGTGCTGGGCAGCAATGACCTGACGCTGACCGGTCCGGTATTCGGTGCGGGTGGGTTGATCAAGGACGGCCCAGCGCGCCTCACGCTGTCCGGCGCCAACACCTTCGGCGGTGGTACCACCGTCAACGCCGGCACGCTGGCGCTGGGAGCCGGCGGTAGCCTTGCCGCGGCCGGTGCGGTGGATCTTGCTGGCGCCGGTGCGACGCTGGACATCTCCGCAGCCGCCACGGCGCAGACCATCGGCGCGCTCAACGGCGTCGCAGGCAGCCAGCTGGCGCTGGGCGCGCAGTCGCTGACCTTTGGCGGCGCCAGCAACGGCAGCTTTGCCGGTGTGATCGGAGGCACCGGCGGTTTGGTCAAGACCGGCACGGGCGTGCAGACGCTGTCCGGTGCAAACACCTTCAGTGGCGGCCTTGCGCTCAATGCGGGTGGCCTGATTCTCGGCAACACCAGCGCGCTTGGTACGGGTGCGCTGGCCATCGGCGGAACCACCACGCTCGACAGCACCGTGGCGCTGAACCTGGCCAACGCGGTGAACTTCGGTGCCGGCACCCAGCTTACCCTGGGCGGGACCAATGACGTTGCGTTCGGAGGCGTGCTGAGCGGCAACGGCAGCCTGGTCAAGAACGGCACCGGCCTGCTGACGCTCAACAACACCAATACGTTTGGTGGCGGCCTGACCTTGAACGGTGGTGGCCTGGTGGTCGGTGCGGATGGTGCGCTTGGTACCGGCGCGCTGGCGGTGAATGCCAGTACCACGCTGGATGCCGGCGCTGCAGTGACGCTCGGCAATGCGGTCACGCTGGGCTCGGGCGTTGCACTGACGTTGCCGGGCAGCAATGCGTTGACGCTGTCGGGTGTGGTCGGAGGCAACGGCAGCCTGATCAAGAACGGCGCTACCACGCTGACCCTGTCCGGTGCCAACACCTACACCGGTGGTACCGCCATCAATGCCGGCACGCTGGCGCTGGGCACGGGCGGCAGCCTGGCTGCGGCGGGTGACGTCACGCTGGGCGCAGGCGCTGGCTTCGATATCTCCGGCGCCGGCAGCAACCAGACCATCGGTGCACTCAACGGAGCGGGTGGAAGCACGCTGACGCTGGGCGGCAATTCATTGACCTTCGGTACCGCCGGCAACGCCGCATTCGATGGCGTGATCAGCGGCGGTGGCGGTCTGGTCAAGGTGGGCGCGGGCGTACAGACATTGTCCGGCGCCAACACCTTTGCCGGCGGTGTGACACTGAACGCAGGTGGACTGGTACTCGGCAATGACGCAGCGCTGGGCTCCGGTGCGTTGACGGTCGGCGGTGTCGCCACACTGGATACCACCGGCCTGGCAACGCTGGCCAACAACATCGCGCTCAACGCCGGGCTGACCGTAATCGGGACCAATGCACTGACGCTCAACGGCGTCCTTTCCGGTACCGGCAGCCTCACCAAGAATGGCAGCGCAACGCTGACCTTGAATGGCATCAATACCTATACCGGTGGCACCAACATCAACGCCGGCACGCTGGCGCTGGGGGCCGGTGCCAGCCTGTCAGCGAGCGGTACCGTGAACCTCGCCACCGGTGCCACGCTGGATCTATCTGCCGGCAGTGGCACGCAGCAGTTCGGAACCCTGATCGGCAACGGTACGGTGAATCTCGGCGCCAACTCGATCGAGGTCGGCGGTGCCACCGATGGCACCTTCAGTGGCTCGATCGCAGGGACCGGTGGCCTGACCAAGGTCGGTGCCGGCATCGAGACGCTGACCGGTGCCAACACCTATACCGGCGGCACTTTCATCAATGCCGGTACCCTGGCGATCGGCCCCGGCGGCAGTCTGGCCGCGACCGGTGCGGTGACGCTCAATGCGGCGGGCACAGGCTTCGATATCTCCACTGCCGGCGCCAATCAGACCATCGGGGCGTTGAATGGTGTGGCGGGCTCGACGGTGAGCCTGGGGGCGCAGACGCTGACCCTGGGCGGCGTTGGCAACAGCACTTTCGATGGCGCGATCTCCGGCACCGGCGGCCTGGTCAAGAATGGCGTCGGCATCCTCACGCTCGGCGGGGCCAACCTGTTCAACGGCGGCGTGGCATTGAACGGTGGTGGGCTGGTGGTCGGCAACAACGCTGCGCTGGGTAGCGGCGTGTTGAACGTCGGTGCCGATGCGACGCTGGACAGCAGCCTGGCGGTGACGCTTGGCAATGCCGTCAACCTCACTGCTGGTGCCAACCTCAACCTGCTCGGCAGCAACGCGCTCACGCTGGGTGGCGTCATCAGTGGTGGCGGTGGCTTGATCAAGAATGGTGCGGCCACGGTGACCCTGACCGGTGCCAACACCTACACCGGCGGTACCACCATCAACAGCGGCACGCTGGCCATCGGTGCCGGCGGCAGCCTGGCTTCCACCGGCGCAGTGAATCTTGCCGGTGCCGGCACGTTCGACATTTCGGCGGGCAACCAGGCCATCGGTTCGCTGGCTGGCGTCGCCGGCAGTACGGTGGCGCTGGGCGGCAGCACGCTGACCCTGGGCGGTGCCGTTGACAGCACCTTCAACGGTGCGATCAGTGGCAATGGCGGCCTGGTCAAGAACGGCGCGGGCGTGCAGACGCTCAACGGCGCCAGCACCTTCAGCGGCGGCGTCGCACTCAACGCCGGTGGCCTGGTGGTCGGCAACAACGACGCGCTCGGTAGCGGTGCGGTGACCGTGGGCGGCAACGCCACACTGGATTCGAACACCGCGATCACGCTTGCCAACAACTTCATGCTCAATGCCGGACTGACTGTGCTGGGCAGCAACAACCTCACCCTCAACGGCATCCTCAGTGGTACCGGCTCACTGACCAAGGAAGGTGCCGCGACGCTGACCTTGAATGGTGCCAACACCTATACCGGCGGTACCTTCATCAACGCTGGCACCCTGGCACTGGGTGCTGGCGCCAGCCTGGCCTCCACGGGCACCGTCAACCTGGCCACGGGCGCGACCTTCGATCTGTCAGCGGGCAGCGGCACGCAGCAGTTCGGTACCCTGATCGGCAGCGGTACGGTGAATCTGGGCGCCAACACATTGACGATCGGAGGCCCTACCGATGGCACCTTCAGTGGTTCGGTGGCCGGCTCCGGTGGCCTGATCAAGGAAGGTTCGGGCACCCAGACGTTGACCGGTACCAACACCTTCACCGGTGGCACCACCATCAACGCCGGCACGCTGGCGATCGGTGCCGGCGGCAGCCTGGCTGCCACGGGTGCGGTGAACCTGGCCAATGCCGGCACCGCCTTTGACATCAGCGCGGGTGGTGCGCAGGCGATTGGTTCGCTGGCAGGCGTGGCGGGTTCGACAGTGGCGCTGGGCGGCAGCACGCTGACCCTCAATGGCGTGGGCAATACCACGTTCGCCGGCACCATCGGAGGGGCCGGTGGCCTGGTAAAGAACGGCGCAGGCATCCAGGGCTTGACGGGCGTCAACGTCTTCACCGGCGGCGTGACTCTCAATGCCGGTGGCCTGCTGCTGGGCAACGACGGTTCGCTGGGCACCGGCGCGCTGACCGTAGGCGGCAACGCCAGCCTGGACGGCACCGGCGCGCTGACACTGGCCAACACCGTGCAGCTGGCCGGCGGCACGCTGACCCTGGCCGGCAGTAATGCGCTGACCTTGAATGGCCCGATCAGCGGTGCCGGTGGCCTGCTGAAGGATGGCGCGGCGACGGTGACCCTGGGCGGTGCCAGCAGCTATACCGGCACCACCACCATCAACAGCGGCACGCTGGCGGTAGCAGCCGGCGGCAGCCTGTCCGGTGCCAGCACGGTGAACCTGGCCGGTGCTGGCACGCTGGATATCAGCGCCGGTGGCAACCAGAGCATCGGCGGCCTGGCCGGTGTGGCCGGCAGCACGGTGGCGCTGGGAGGTGCAACGCTGACTACTGGCGGCAACAACGCCAGCACCTTGTTCGCTGGCGTCCTCAGTGGCACCGGCGGCCTGGTGCAGGGAGGTACCGGTACGCTGACCCTGAGCGGCGACAACACCTACACCGGCGGTACCACCATCAACGGTGGCAGCACCCTGCAGATCGGCAACGGTGGCAGCACCGGTTCGGTGCTGGGCGACATCACCAACAACGGCAGCCTGGTCTACAACCTCGGCACCACGGCAACCGTGGGTGCGGTGGTCAGTGGCAATGGCGGTCTGACCCAGGCCGGCAGCGGCACGCTGGTGCTGACCGGCAACAACACCTACACCGGTGGTACCACCATCAATGCCGGTGGCACATTGCAGATCGGCAACGGCGGTGCGACCGGTGCGATTGTTGGTGACATCACCAACAACGGCGCGCTGGTGTCCAACGTGGCAGGCAACACCACGCTGGGCGGCACCATCAGCGGCAGTGGCGGCCTGACCCAGGCCGGTGCCGGCACGCTGACCCTGACCGGCAACAACACCTATACCGGCGGCACCACCATCAATGCCGGTGGCACCCTGCAGGTGGGCAATGGCGGTGCGACCGGTGCGATCACCGGCAACGTTGCCAACAACGGCAGCCTGGTATTCAACGTGGGCGGCAACACCACGGTCGGCGGCGCGATCAGCGGCAGCGGTGGCCTGACCCAGGCCGGTACCGGCGTGCTGACCCTGGTCGGCAACAACACCTACACCGGTGGCACTACCATCAATACCGGCGGTGCGCTGCAGGTCGGCAACGGCGGGGCAACCGGCGCCATCGCCGGCGACATCACCAACAATGGCGCGTTGATCTCCAACGTGGCCGGCAACACCGCGCTGGGCGGCACCATCAGTGGAAGTGGCGGCCTGACCCAGGCCGGCAGCGGTACGCTGCTGCTGACTGGCACCAACACCTACACCGGCGGTACCACCATCAACGCCGGCGGCACGCTGCAGCTGGGCAATGGCGGTGCGACGGGTTCGATCGTCGGTGACATCACCAACAACGGTTCGCTGGTGTCCAACGTGGCCGGTAACACCACGCTGGGCGGCACCATCAGCGGCAGCGGCGGCTTGACCCAGGCCGGCAGCGGCACACTGACCGTGACCGGCAACAACACCTACACCGGGCCGACCACGATCAACGCGGGCGGTACCCTGCAGGTGGGCAATGGCGGCGCGACCGGTGCGATCGGTGGCAGCGTCACCAACAACGGCAATCTGGTGTTCAACGTGGCCGGCAATACCACGGTCGGTGGCGCCATCAGCGGCAGCGGTGGCCTGACCCAGGCCGGTAGCGGCACGTTGATCCTGGGCGGCAACAACACCTATACCGGTGGCACCACCATCAACACCGGCGGCACGTTGCAGGTTGGCAATGGCGGCGCCAGCGGTGCGATCGCCGGCAACGTCAGCAACAACGGCAGCCTGGTCTTCAACGTGGGTGGCAACACCACCGTCGCCGGCACCATCAGTGGCAGCGGTGGCCTGACCCAGGCCGGCAACGGCACCCTCACGCTGACCGGCAGCAACACCTACACCGGCGGCACCACCATCAATGCGGGTGGCACGGTGCAGGTCGGCAACGGCGGCGCCAGCGGCTCGATCACCGGCAACATCACCAACAACGGTGGCCTGGTGATCAACACCGGTGGCACCACCACCCTGGGCGGCTCCATCAGCGGCGGCGGCAGCATCGTGCAGGCCGGTCCGGGCAGCCTGAACCTCGGCGGCAACAGCGGTGGTTTCAGCGGTACCGGCCAGGTCACCGGCGGTGGCCTGAATGTCACCGGCAACATCGGCGGCCAGTGGACCATCGGCAGCGGCACCACGCTGTCCGGCACCGGCACCATCGGGGGCACTGGCGGTGGTGTGACGGTATCCAGCGGTGGTGTGCTGTCGCCGGGGAATGGCCCGGGCAACGGCAGCGGTGCGGGCAATGGCACCGGCACGATCACAGTGGGCGGCAACCTGACCCTGTCGCCGGGCAGCACGCTGGGCATCGATCTGGGCGCTACCGGCAGCGATACGGTACAGGTGGGCGGCAGCGCCAACGTGGGTGGCAGCACCGTAAAGGTGAACACCATCTCGCCGAGCACCAGCTACCAGCAGGGACAGCAGTACACCGTGATCAATGCGGGTGGTGGCGTGAGCGGGCAGTTCGCCTCGGCGACCACACCGTCGGCCTTCCTGACCATCACCCCGGTCTATACCGCGAACACGGCCAACCTGCAGATCGACGTGGCGCAGACCGCAGCGTTCACCACGGTGGCCAACACACGCAACCAGTACAACACGGCCGCGGCGCTGGACAGCCTGCCGCAGAGTGGACCGGCGCTGGGCCTGTACAACACGGTGCTGATGTATGACGCCGGTACCGCGCGTAGCGCATTCGACCAGCTGTCCGGTGAAGTGCATGCGGCCAGCCGCGCGGTGCTGCTGTATGACAACTATCTGGAAGAAGGCATCCGCCAACGTCTCGGCAGCGAACTGCCGACCGTGCGTGGCGAGCGTGCCTCGGCCTGGCTGGCCGGCAGCGGCAAGGTCTTCAAGCAGGATGGCGACGGCAACGGCGACGACATCCGCTCCAATCGCAATGCGCTGATGGCGGGTGTCGACTGGCAGCTGGGGGAACATGTGGTGCTGGGTGCGGCCGCAGGCAACGAGCGGCTGGATACGCGCCTTTACGATCGCAGCTCGAGGGCCCGCCTGCGCGGCAATACGTTCGGCCTGTATGCGCAGGGCCAATGGAACAACGGCTTTGCGGTGGGTGGCAGCGTGTCGCGCGGTGATTACCGCACGCGCACCACGCGTGAAGTGCCGCTGCTGGGGCAGACCCTGTACAGCCGCCAGGATTCGGATGTGACCATCGCGCAGGTGGAGGGCAGCTGGACCTGGACCCATGGCAAGACCCAACTGCAGCCGTATGTGCAGTTCACCAAGCACTGGGTCGACAGCGATCGTGCGGTGGAGCAGGGCGGCACTGCAGCGCTGGTGCTGGAAGGCGGCAAGGACACGCTCAATGTCAGCACCGTGGGCGTGCGCGGCCGTTGGGACGTGGGCAGCGGCGAGCGCTTCCCGGCGCAGCTGACGGTTGGCCTGGGCTGGCAGCATGCATCGGGTGATACCGATGTGGCCAGCCGCAACCGCTTCGCTGTGGGTGGCAATGCCTTCGACGTCTACAGCGCGGTGATGGCACGCAATGCGCTGGTCAGCCAGGTGGGCGTGGCGGTGGGCCTCGGCCGCAACAGCCAGCTGTCGATGTTCGTGCAGGGCCAGCATGGCGATGGCCGCCGCGACGTGGGCGGGCAGATCAACCTGCGCGTGGGCTTCTGAGGAGAGTGGGGCGACGTTGGATCCACGCCTGCGGATCCAGGGCGGTGCGGAGGGCTAGAACCTCCGCTCCATCTCCACGGCATCGATCCCGGCGCCGTGGCCATCGGGCACGATCCGCGTCACCTGGAAGCCCAGGCCGGCATAGAAGCCTTGGGTGTGCTGGCTGGTGCTGAGCGCGATGCGCTTGATCGAGGGATCCGCTGCAGCCTGGCGCAGGCGTGCCAGCGCCAGTTCCTGGCCCAGTCCATGCCGGTGCAGCGCGCGCTGCACCATGCCCCAGCAGAAACCCGCACTGCCGTCGCCGCGTCGCGACAGGCCGCCACAGGCCACGATGCTGCCATCTCGCTCGATGACTTGGAATGCACAGTCTAAGGCCTGTTCTTGCAGAAAGTGCTCAAAGTCGCTGCGCTCTCCGGGCGCGAAGTAGGTGGGCACGTTGCTGTCGAAAATCGACAGGCAGGCGCTGGCATCGGCGGGGCGGTAGAGGCGGAGGTTCATGGAAAATGCCATGGCGTTGCCCGGGCGCATTTCAACCGTCCAGACGTTGTCCTTCACAAGGGGTATCGCACGACGAGGCCGTAGGGGGCGCCGAAGTGTTCCAAGGTGCGTGGAGCGGAGTCGATCTTCTCACGGATGATTTCGCCCAACTCGATGACTGTGCGGAACACAGGCGCCTGTACCAGACGGGTGCGTCGGTGGCGAGGCGCATGCGGCCGCGATGGCGTGCAGCGGGGCGCGGCGGCTTCTGGGCTATGCTTTCGACACGTGGGACTGACCGCGCGGCAGGATCCGCCGGCCCCATTCGTCTTCCTGCCTGCAACGGAGCTGCCCAGCGATGCCCGACCCTTCTCTTTCCCGGACCGCCCAGGTCATGCGCGGTCTGCTGTTTGGCGCGGTGGGGCTGTTGATGCTTGCCGTGGCCGCCTTCGAAGTGACGCATTGCCTTGAGTTCCTGCAGATCGCGCAGGCCGTCGATGGCCAGGTCGAGCGCCTGAACGCGGGCGGATCGCATCCGCAGATCGCGTTCACCACCGCGACCGGCCAACGCGTCTCCTACCCGCAGGGCGGCATGATCTTCGGCTATGAGCCTGGACAGCCGGTACGCGTGCTGTACGATCCGGCGCAACCGCGCCTGGAGCCGGTCCTGGATACGTTCGGTGCGCTGTGGGGAATGACGGTCGTGTGGATGCTGCTGGGGCTGGCGTTCGTCGGCGTCTGCGTGCGGGGACTGCTCCGGCGCAGGTAACTCGCAGCGGATCGCGCGCTGTCGCCGGGCGGACCGTTGGACCTGCCCCGGCGGCAGGGCCTGTTCAGTTCGGTAGTACCGCCAGCCAAATAAAAAAAGCCGCCCATTGGGCGGCTTCTTCATTTATCTGGCGGAGAGAGGGGCCAATTTTACGATCCAATTAAGTCCTATATTCTCCTATCTTATTGATATTGAACATCTTTTCAGTCCTATGCCGTGCTATGAAATCCAGTCCAATCGGACTTCTTTGTATGGGAAACAGTATGGGACATATTTGATGGCTCGCCCGCTAAACCGACTCACCGCACGGGCAGTTCAAACACTCACCATTGCCGGCTATCACGCCGATGGTGGTAGCCTTTACCTGCTGATCAAGCACTCGGGCACCAAGTCCTGGGTTCTTCGCTATCGGCGACAGGGACGACTTCGTGAGATGGGTCTTGGGGCCGTCCGCCTTTTGGCTTGCAGGAGGCCCGTGCAGTTGCATTGGAGCAGCAGAAACTCTTAGCCCTAGGAAAGGACCCCATTGAAGAGCGACGTTGCACCCGCGTTGTCGGTGCGACGTTTGGCGAAGCGGTGGACGCCTACATTCAATCCCATCGAAAGGGCTGGAAGAACCGAGCCCAGGCGGACCAATGGCATCAGTCTCTACGCGACTACGGCCCGGCCAGGGAGATGGCGGTTTCAGCCGTGACTACGAACACGGTCATGGCCTGCCTCTCGCCCATCTGGACGACCAAGACAGTGCCGGCCACCCGTGTGCGTGGGTTGCCGGAGTGGCTGGCCGTTGTGCAGTCGGCGCTGCTCAACGAATCGGCCACGTTGTTCCGCCGCAGGTACTACACCAACGGCTCGCATGCCGGGTTTATCCTCTACATGACCGATCCGCAGCCGGAGGGCATGGACGTGGACGCCTTGCGTGAAGCGCTGCGGGACTCGCGTGGGCCGGGCAATTTCCGCAACCTGTTCATGCATTCGCCCAATGGCAAGAAGGATGGATTGCAGCTGATCCCGATCAGCGAAGTGGCGGCCAAGGATGAGTTCACCGGCATCAAGCGTGTGACTCGTGATGACATTCTGGCCGCGCTGCGCATACCCCCGCAGCTGCTGGGCATCGTGCCGCAGAATGCCGGTGGCTTCGGCTCGATTCGGGATGCGGCCACAGTGTGGGCGTCGATGGAACTGGCACCCCTGCAATCGCGGTTGGCCATGGTCAACGAATGGATCGGGGAACAGGTAATCACTTTTGCCCCCTTCGAAATAGAACGTTCAGTGAACTGAGTGCCTATCCCTGAAGGGGCGAGATCAAGCTACTGCTTCAGTCGAAGCAGGGGCGACAGGGACAAGGTCAATACCTGTCGCCCTTGGGGGGCGATCCCAGAGCGAGTAGCCGCGGCTGCATCGAACTTAGTTCCAGATCACGATGGTTCCATCTGGACTATTCAACTGCATTGCCTCTGGGCCAGAGTAGCCGTCGTCACTTAAGTCGACTGTGAGTGTGACCCCTCTAGAAAACTGCGCAACCATTGTCTCGTGATCGAACCGACAATCCTCCAGCACCAAGCTCAGCGTTGAGGGCGGAGGGTTCTGCGCAATGCCATCGCTATGGAGGCTGAAAGAGTTGTAGATATGCAGCTCCCAGCCATCGTCCGTACCCATCGTAGCCATGCCATCTTCCATCCCCAGTGTCACATTTTTCCCGATCAATGGCCGGAGGGTTTCCGCCTGGTGGTCGATCATGTTCAGCCCTATCTGACTGGGAAGTGGGACTTCGAATTAGGTAGCGTTTTCCCGGAGAGCGGATCTACGCCTTGCTTTCCAGCATTCTCGTACTTGATATAGCCAGCTGGATATCCAGGACTGTTTCCCCTGGGAGGGGTTGGGTCCATCATCCGCATGGTGGCTACTTGCCCATTACTGCCTCCGGCACCCCCAGTAAATGCGACGCCGGTCTGTTTTCCTGCGGGGTTGATGACCGGAGTTGGTCCGCTCGCCCCTGTGGGTACCGGAAATGCTGTCCCGTTCGACGAGATGACGTAGCTCGGGCCAGAAGGTGTCGTCGGGGCAGCGGCAGGAGTTGGCGCAGAGGGCGCTGCTGGTGCTGGTGCTGGTGCTGGCAGGGCCAGTGGTTGCGCCGAATTAATGGAGCCAGACATTGCCGATGCAACGGCAGGCCCAACAACTGGCGTCGCACGCACAATCGCTGTTGTTACCGCAAGTGCTGCGGGGCCGAACGTATCATACGCCGAGGGTGTGTTCGCCACCGAGTCGGCATGTCTCTCCGCCGCCCGTTCCTGGCGACCATCAGGATCGACGAACCTATAGGGATTGCCCGCAGCGTAACGATAGCGGTTGAAGGCGGAGCCCGGTTTGTCGTTTGGTGAGACGGGATCTACAGAGAGAAAGAGTCCTAGTTGGGGATCGTAGTAGCGCTGCTGCATGTAGCTCAGTCCAGTGGCAGCATCGCTCACGTGCCCTGTGTATCCCGGCCCATCCGTAACCTGCCCGCCAACAACGCCGCCATAGGGTTCATAGTCATAGCGCTTGATCACGTTGCCACTTTCATCGGTTTCAGCAACGACCGAGCCAAGTGCATCAGTGTGGATGTAGGTGACCGTCTGAGCAGTTGCGATTGGCGGCAGTGCCAAGCCCACCAGCAGCAGCCAGCAGAGCCAGACGCCCAAGGCGCTCAGCTTGCCGAAATGCGTTCTCATCCCCTTTCGGCGGGCCGACGCGCGGCACGCAATTCTCTCAAGCCGTTCCATCCCTCCAATCCCTGAAAGAGCCTTCCAGCAAGGCTTTGTCTTCATATCACAGTCCCCGTCGGCGTGACGACCGAAGTTGGCGCCAGGAGGGGGGGCGGGCAGGTCTTCAGGGGGCGTCGCGGCGGGTAGGCTGTAACACCGGTAACACCTGTGCCACACCTTGGTCGAGATCGGTGGCGGCGGCATAACCATTTGATTTAATTGGAATGTTCGACTGGCGTAACACCTGCCACACTTGTAACACTGAAAAACATCAATGTCGGAAACTATTGTTGGAATGTGGGTGTCAATCTGACGGCAGAGATGACTGGAAAGCGCTGTGCCACAAGGCATTCCAAGGAAACTGTTGGCAAATCTGCTGGTGCGATGCCTGATACACGTTTCCTGTTACAGACCCTCAATTCATAGCGTTCCTGAAACATTGTAAGTAGTGGGTGTTTTCTTCTTGGACGCTATTGGATGCCTCGTTTTCGCCACTCCCTGTCCACTGCAAATCTGGTCTCCATCTGGCCGCTCAGTGCCCCGTCAAAAACCCCCTTGGGTGCAGGGATTCGCAGGGTTCGGCATGCCCTCTCAATGCCCCCCGACAGCCATGCTGGGCCTGTTCTTGTCCCGTGTGCAGGTAGTGCAGAAAAAGCACCCTATGAAGTGCGCAGGCGTGGCGGGGAGACGAGTGCGCACGCCGGGGTAAGCACGGCGCTGGGCCCCAGCGCCCTCCCATCTGCTCCACTGCCTCTCAACCGCTTCTACTGGCGCTGACGCGCAGCGCGTAGCAGCTCCTTGCGTTGGTGGTTTGCCTGGGCGCTGATGCTGATACGCGCGCTCATGGCCTTGCGCACGCGCCTCCTCATTTCGTTACGGTTGTCAGAGGTGGTGGCGAGGGAGCGGCGCACTTAGCGATGCACGCAGGCTGGTCACCTGAAACTGCTTGCGTGCACCCTCGCATCTCCAAGTGCTGCCGTCTTGCTGACTACCTGGAGTGCCGTCCAAACGCGCAGGGCGCGCTGCTGCGAGGCCAGCAATCAACGGATTGACGAAGTATGGGGCGAGGTATGGGGCCACATACGAACCCAAGAAAAAAGCCCCTGAAATCAGAGGCTTAGTTCGTAACTTGGCGGAGAGAGGGGGATTCGAACCCCCGAAGCGCGGTTTAGACGCTTACACACTTTCCAGGCGTGCTCCTTCAACCACTCGGACACCTCTCCGGATCCCTGCCATCGGCAAACGCCTCAGCAGGGGCGCAGATTCTAGCGGGCTGCGCGGCACTTCACAAGCACCCCGGCCAGGAACCTGCGAAAGCTGTGCCGGAGGCGAGGGGGCTGGACAGGCATGGCACAATGGAACATCCGATGGAAAACGGTGGCCTGATGTCCTACCTCGTCCTTGCCCGCAAGTGGCGTCCGAAGCGTTTTGCCGAGCTGGTGGGCCAGGAACACGTGGTCCGTGCGCTCAGCAACGCGCTGGACAGCGGCCGGGTCCACCACGCGTTCCTGTTCACCGGTACCCGCGGCGTGGGCAAGACCACCATCGCGCGCATCTTCGCCAAGTCGCTGAACTGCGAGCAGGGCACCAGCGCCGACCCGTGCGGCCAGTGCGCGGCCTGCCTGGACATCGACGCCGGCCGCTACATCGACCTGCTGGAAATCGATGCCGCGTCCAACACCGGTGTGGATGACGTGCGTGAGGTGATCGAGAACGCGCAGTACATGCCCTCGCGTGGCAAGTACAAGGTCTACCTGATCGACGAAGTGCACATGCTGTCCAAGGCGGCGTTCAACGCGCTGCTGAAGACGCTGGAAGAACCGCCGGAGCACGTGAAGTTCCTGCTGGCCACCACCGACCCGCAGAAGCTGCCGGTCACCGTGCTGAGCCGCTGCCTGCAATTCAACCTCAAGCGCCTGGACGAGGATCAGATCCAGGGCCAGATGACGCGCATCCTGGCGGCAGAAGAGATCGAGGCCGACGGCAGTGCCATCGTACAGCTGGCCAAGGCCGCTGACGGTAGCCTGCGCGACGGCCTGTCGCTGCTGGACCAGGCGATCGCCTATGCCGGCGGCGCGCTGCGCGAGGACGTGGTGCGCACCATGCTGGGCACGGTCGACCGCACCCAGGTGGCGGCGATGCTCGATGCGCTGGCCGAGGGCGATGGTCCGCGCCTGCTGCAGGTGGTGGCTGCGCTGGCCGAATTCTCGCCGGACTGGAGTGGCGTGCTGGAAGCATTGGCCGAAGGCCTGCATCGCATCCAGGTGCAGCAGCTGGTACCGGGTGCCGCAGCGGCCGCTGAAGGCCTGGACGCGACGGTGTTCGCCGAACGCCTGCGCCCGGAAGTGGTGCAGCTCTGGTACCAGATGGCCTTGAACGGCCGTCGTGACCTGCCGCTGGCGCCGAGCCCGCGCGCGGGATTTGAAATGGCCGTGCTTCGCATGCTGGCGTTCCGACCGGCCGCAGCGGTACCGCCGGTGCCGAAGGCCGTCGACGGTGCGGTGGGTGGCACGCCGGGCGGTAACGCTGCCGGTGGTGGCACCGGTGCCGGTAGCCACGAAGCGACGCCGGCCGCTGCCGCCGCTTCGGCCAGCCCGGCCGTGGTGGCGCAGGTGGCCGCTCCGGCGCAGGCCGCGCCGCGCGAACCTGAACCCGAACCTGAGCCGGTCCCGCAACCCGACCCCGACCCTGAGCCGACGCCGGAGCCCGAGCCGGTCCCGGTGGAAGAGCCGGTGTCACCGCCGCCGGTGAAGGCCGAAGCCGCAGCGCCGCCGTCCGTTGAAGCAGAAGCGGGCGACGACCTGCCGCCGTGGGCCACCGACGAAGCAGAGGCGCGTGACGAGGCGCTGGCAGCCGAGATGGCTGGGCCGGACGCCGCCATGGTGGCGCCCTGGCATGAACCGCCAGCTCCCGTCGCGGCTCCCAGCGAGCCTGCACCGTCCGAGCGCCCGTTCCGCACCGAAGGCATTGCCATCGCGCCGGCCGAGCCCGCGCCAGTGCAGGAGACTGCGCCGCTGGAAGGTGTCAGCGATCTGGCCAGTGCCGAGGACTGGCTGGATCTGGTCGCCAACAGTGGCCTGAGCGGCCCGTCGCGGCAGCTGGCGGCCAACGCTGCCTTCATCAGTTGCCAGCACGGGACCTTGAAATTGGGCCTTTCGCCCGGATTTGAGTACCTGCGCTCGGAGCGTGCGCTGGCTGCCCTGGGCGAGATGCTGGAGAAAGCCCTTGGCCAAGCGCCGAAGATCGTGGTCGAGACCGTGGAAATCGAGCACGTTCCGGCCGAGACCCTGCATCAGCGTGCCGACCGCCAGCGTAGTGAGCGGCAGCAGGTGGCAGAGGCTGTTTTCATGGACGATCCGGAAGTGCAGGTGCTGATCCAACAGCACGGCGCCCGGGTTGTTTCCGATTCCATCCGTTCTTTTGACGAGTAAGACACTATGCGCGGCAACATCGCCCAACTGATGCAGCAGGCCCAGAAGATGCAGGAAAACCTGCAGAAGGCCCAGGAAGAAATCGCCAGGATCGAAGTGACCGGCAGCGCCGGTGGCGGCATGGTCAGCGTGACCCTGACCGGTGCCAAGGAATGCCGCAAGGTGCGTATCGATCCGTCGCTGGCCAGCGACCCGGAGATGCTGGAAGACCTGATCGCCGCCGCCTTCAACGATGCCTCGAACAAGATCGATGCCGAGTCGAAGTCGAAGATGGGGTCGGCCACCGCTGGCATGCAGCTGCCGCCGGGCATGAAGCTGCCGTTCTGATTTTCAGCGTGGCACCCGTGTAACCGGGTGCCACGGACCCTGTAGCCGTCGAGCCTGCTCGACGCAATGAAAGCCTGTCGCCGTGTCCGCACCCCTGCTTGAACAATTGATCGACGCGTTGCGGGTGCTGCCGGGCGTCGGCCAGAAGACTGCGCAGCGCATGGCCTACCACCTGCTCGAGCGTGAGCGCGAAGGTGGCCAGCGCTTGGCCGAAACCCTGGCGCTGGCGGTGGAACGCATCGGTCACTGCGTGCAGTGCCGCGATTTCAGCGAAACCGAGCTGTGCCCGACCTGTGCCAACAGCAGCCGCGAGCGCAGCCAGCTGTGTGTGGTCGAATCGCCGGCCGACCGCCTGGCCATCGAAAACGCCACCGGCTTCCGCGGTGTCTACTTCGTGCTGCAGGGCCGCCTGTCGCCGCTCGATGGCATTGGCCCGCGCGAACTGGGCCTGGAGCAGCTGGAGCGGTGCCTGGCCGAAGGCGAGGTGCAGGAACTGATCATCGCCACCAGTGCCACTGTCGAGGGCGAGGCCACCGCACATTACCTGGCGCAGCTGGCGCGTGCACGCAAGGTGCAGCCCAGCCGCCTGGCGCAGGGCCTGCCGCTCGGTGGAGAGCTGGAGTACGTCGATCGCGGCACGCTGTCGCACGCGTTCGGGACGCGCAGCGAATTCCGCGATTGAGCAACGGCCGGCATGTCCGGGTGTGCGCGGCCTACAATGCGGGAGACATCCCCGCCGAGGCCGACCATGAGCAACGAAACCCTCTTCAGCAAGATCATCCGTCGCGAGATCCCGGCCACCATCGTCTACGAGGATGACGAGGTGCTCGGCTTCAAGGACATCGCACCGCAGGCGCCGGTGCACGTGCTGTTCATTCCGAAGAACGAGATCATCCCGACCCTGGACGACCTGCAGCCGTCGCAGGCGCACCTGATCGGCAAGCTGGCGCTGGCTGCCGCCGAGTACGCGCGCCGCGAGGGCTTCGCTCAGGACGGCTACCGCATCGTGATGAACTGCCGCGAGGATGCCGGGCAGACCGTGTTCCATATCCACATGCACCTGCTGGCTGGTGCGCCGCTGGGGCACTTCGGTACCCCGGGGCGTTGAGCCTGCGCACCGCAAGGATCCACAGGATGCAGAAAGGCCGCCCGAGGGCGGCCTTTTCCGTCACGCTTGTGCAGGGGTGATCACCACCAGCCCCAACGGCCGTAACCACCCCAGTACGGGCCATACGGGCCCGGGCCCCACGGGCCATAGGGGTAGGGCACCACATCGACCTGGCGCTGTTCCGGCCACAGGTAGATCACATCGGCCGACAGCTTCGGCAGGCGGTAGTCGTACTCGCCGATGCGGGTGTTCTGGTAGCCGTCGATCTTGCCGATGAAGGTTACGTCGCGGCCGGCCTCAAACACGGCCGGGTCATAGAAGCCGGCACGGCATGCGATGAAGCGGCCGTCGCTGGCGTCGGACGAGGTGGTGTTCGGACGGCCACTGCCATTGAGCGGGCGCGAGATGATCTGGAAGCAGGTCTCGCCCTGGCCGGGCTTGGTTTCGATGATGCGACCGCCCCAACGGACCGGCGTACCGACCTGCTGGGTGGCGACCGAGTCGCGCGGGGAGACCAGGCTGAACTGTCCCTGCAGCGGCTTTGGGGCCGTGGCGCAGGCCGACAGGGCCAGCGTGGCCACAGCGGTGAGGAGGAACTTGGTGTTCATGGGGAGGCTCCGGAAGTCGGGCGATGCCTGCGCAGGTCCCGCAATAATGAAGCGAGGTCGGTGCAAGTTCCAGCGTAACGCGCATCAGCGAAACGCTGGCTGAGCGTGAGCAGGGCCGGATCGGGATGCTGGGCGTGCACCCGGTGTGCCCAGTCGCCTGCGGTTTCGTGGGGATGCCGGGCCCACCCGAGGCGGGCGTAGCGCCGGCCCAGCCCATGCCAGGCACGCAGCAGCGGATCACGTTCGCGCTCGCCACGGGCCAACAGCCAGGCCATCCACGCCAGTGCCAGCAACGCAGCGATCACAAAGCCGGCGACCAGCTGTCCGGGCCCGAGGTCATCCAGCCCGAACGGCTTGAGCAGCTGCTGCTGGCGGCGCGCATCGAAGGACAGCACCAGATCGTTCCAGCCGCGGCGCAGCCAGTCGCCCATCTGGCCCAGCTGCAGCCAACGCTGCTGCAGTGGTGTGTCCGTGCCGGCCTGCAGGCGGTCATCCAGGGTGTCCAGGATGCGTTCCGGTGCCACGGCTGCGGTCGGGTCAACCCTGACCCAGCCGCGCTGCGGCAGCCATACCTCGGCCCAGGCGTGGGCATCCATCCGCCGCACTACCCAGTAGTCGCCGATGCGGTTGCGGGTGCCACCAGCGAAACCGGTCACCACCCGCGCCGGGACGCCGGCGTTGCGCATCAGCACCACGAAGGCCGAGCTGAAGTGTTCACAGAAGCCGGCCTTGTAGCCGAACAGGAACTCGTCGATCGGGTCGCGCCCTGCCGCAGGGGTATCCAGCGTGTACGAGAAATCGGTGGTGATCCACTGCAGCGCGCGGCGCACGATGGCCTCGTCGTCGCTGCCAGCGTCCTGCCGCCATTGCTGCGCCAACGTGGCGGTGCGCGGGTTGAAGTCGGCCGGCAGCTGCAACGTTGCGCGGCGCAGATAGGGCGACAGCGTGGTGTCGAAGCGCAGTGGCGGGGCCGAATGCAACCGCCAGCGGCTGAGCGAGGCCAGCGGGCGTTCGCTGCTCAGGCTCATGTCCGCATCCAGCATGCTGCCCGCAGGTGCGCGGCTGGGCAGGTCCAGCGCCACCAGCTGGCGGCGGTCGGTGGGCTCGTAATCGATCTGGTAGTCCCAGCCCTGTGTACCCGCTGCAACCACTGCAGCAGGTCGCCGCGCGCTGGCACGGTCGCGTGTCCAGCGCCGTCCATCGAAGGCGGTCAGTACAGGGCCGCGCCAGTAGCGCTGCGCCGGCTCGGGCGGAGCGCCGAAGAACTGCACGCGCAGCGCCGGGGTGTCGTCGGCCATTAGGTCCAGCCACTGGCCGGGTTCCATGCTGTCGGACAGCCCCGGTGTACCCACGGCGCGTTCGGGAATACCCCACAGTGGCGTGGCCAGTCGGGGGAAGAGCCAGAAGCAGGCCAGTGCCAGCGGCAGGCCGATCGCCAGCAGGCGGCCGACACCGCGCAGCTGCCCGCGCAGCGGCAGGCGGCCGGCGTGGCCTTCATCCTGGGCCAGGCGTTGCAGGGCGAGCAATGCGCTGACCCCGGCCAGTGCGGCCAGTGCTGTTGTCAGCGGCCCCTGGTCGAGCAGGAATGCTGCAAACGGCGAGAACAGCGCGAAGCCGAGCAGGCTGCGGGCATCACGCAGGCTGCGCAGCTCGCTGGACTTGATCGCCAGCATCGCCGCCAGCAGCGCGCAACCGGTATCGCGCCCTGGGCGCACCATGCCCATCTGCCAGACGATGGCGGCAAGCATGGCCAGTACCAGCAGCAGGCGCACCGGCATTGGCAACTGCCTTCGCCACGACAGGGCGGCGGTGATGATTGCCGCCAGCGCGATCACGCCAGCCAGCAGTGGTGGCAGCTGCAGCAGCAATGGCAACAGCGCCAGCGCCGCGCTGGCCAGGGTCCAGGTGCGGGCAGTGCGGTCGAGCAGGAGAGGGGACTCAGTCATGCGGCATCAACGCCAGCGCGCGCAGGCACAGGTGATGGTGGCTGGTACCCTGGCCGGGGCCGAAGGGGGGATGTGCCGGCAGCAGCAGGGTGTAGCGGCGGCCTTCGCGCTCGGCCATATCCACCCAGCGCGCCAACCGCGCGATGCGTGCTTCATGGCCCAACGGCGCCAGCGTGCGCCAGTCCAGGATGACTTCGATGCCGATCGGCTTTTCGTACTCGCGCACCAGCAGGCTGTCGCGGCGCGCCGAGTGCTTCCACGAAATACTGCGCGGTGCATCGCCTGCGCGGTACGGCCGCAGCTGGTGCAGTTCCTCGCCGCTGGCATGGGCGCGTGTATGCAGCGGATCGTTGCCACTCTCCGGTAGCGCAGGGCTCAGTGTTTCGGACAGTGGATAGACCAGCAGCGGTTGTTCCGGCCATACCCATGACCATGCCCGCACCAGCCCCAGCGGCTGCGTAGTGGACAGGCGGATGCGTGGCAGTTCCAGCCAGCCGCGACGCTCGCTGGGCACCTCCAGCTCTACTTCGCCACGGCCGTGTGCAGGCAGTGAGGTCCAGGCCTCGCTGCCGCCCAGCTGCAGGTGCAGGCCGTGACGTGCGCGGGGATCGCGCAGTGACAGGTCCACGCGCAGCCGCAGCGGTTGCCCGGCTGGAACCGGCTCGGCGGAGATGGCGTCGATCTGCACGCCGGACAGTTGCAGGTGCGCGGCGATGGCACTGGCGATCGCTGCGGCCGCCAGCAGCAGGGCCAGCAGCAGGGCCGGGTTGTTGTTGTAGTTCAACGCGCCCAGCAGCATCGCTGCCAGCAGGGTGGCGACGAACAGCCCGAAGCGGGTGGGCAGTACGTAGATGCGGTGGCGGTCCAGCCGCTGCGGCAGCGCTTCGGGCCTGCGAGGGCGAGCCATCAGCTGCAGTCGTGCCCAGCGCGTGGCCACGCTCAGTCGACCGCAACGGTCTGCAGGATCGCGCGTGCCAGTGCCGGCCCCGAGCTGGATTCGGCCTCGGCCACCAGGCGATGGCCCGCTACCGCCACGAACAGGGTCTGCACATCCTCGGGCACCACATGGCCGCGCCCCAACAGCAGCGCGTGCGCTTTGGCCGCGCGCAGCAGGGCCAGACCGGCACGCGGCGACAGGCCCACGCGCACGCCGGCGTGCTGGCGGCTGCGGGTCAGCAGCGCCTGCACGTAGTCGATCAGCGCGTCGCTGGCATGCACGTGGTTCACTGCGTCGCGCAGCGCGCGCACCTGGGTGTCATCCAGCTTCGGTACGGCACGCGCGATCAGATCGCGGCGATCGGTGCCGCGCAGCAGTTCGCGCTCGGCCTGTGCGCTGGGGTAGCCCATCGCCAGCCGCAGCAGGAAGCGGTCCAGCTGCGAATCCGGCAGCGGGAACGTGCCGGACAGATCCACCGGGTTCTGCGTGGCGATCACAAAGAAGGGATCGGGCAGGGGATGGGTCTGCCCATCCAGGGTCACCTGCTGTTCGGCCATCGCCTCCAGCAGCGCGCTCTGCGTGCGCGGCGGCGCACGGTTGATCTCGTCGGCCAGCAGCACGTGGGTGAACACCGGCCCTGGATGGAACTGGAACTGGCGGCTGCCGGCTTCGTATACCGAGACGCCCAGTACATCGGCAGGCAGCAGGTCGGAGGTGAACTGCACGCGCTGGAAGCTGAGGCCGAGGCTGCTGGCCAGTGCGTGCGCCAGCGTGGTCTTGCCCAGACCGGGCAGATCCTCGATCAGCAGATGGCCGCCGGAAAGCAGGGCGACGAAAGCCAGCCTGACTTCCGGCACCTTGCCCAGTACCAGTGCATTTACCTGATCCTGTGCCTCCCGCAGGGCCTGACGCAGTTGATCGGTTAGCATGCTGGGATTGGGGGGCGAGGCTGTCATGATCGTCTCAGATCTGGAATCCACTCGATTATCCATAGAGCAATGCAAGGCGAACAGCGCGCACGAACGATATTTCTCTGGTTATGGACGCTGGTCACAGCGGCCAAACTGGTGGTGGCTGCGCGCCTGCCGCTGTTCGTCGATGAGGCGTTCTATTGGCAGGAAGGTCAGCACCTGGCGGCTGCGTATTCGGATCTGCCCGGGCTGACTGCATGGCTGGCCCGGCTGGGCGTGGAGATTGGTGGCCATCATGTACTCGCCCTGCGCTTGCCGTTCCTGGCCATCGGCGCGCTGCTGCCGTTGCTGGTGGTGCGCACCGCAACCCGCTGGTTCGGCAATGTGGCGGGTTGGCAGGCGGGCAGCCTGACGCTGCTGATGCCGTTGTCGGCGACGCTGGGCCTGCTGGCAGTGCCGGATGTGCCGATGGCGCTGGCGGCGGCGATCTGTCTGCATGCAGGTGCGCGGCTGCTGCACAACGTCGACGCATCATCGGCCATGAAGCTTGCGCTGGGCCTGGCGATCGGTGCGCTCAGCCACTATCGCTTCATTGGTGTCATCGGCGTCGGTTTCATTGCGCTGCTGGCGCTGCCGCAGGGGCGGCGCATGCTGGGTGACCCGCGCGTGTGGGTTGCACTGGCGGTGGGCGTGCTGGCGTGGCTGCCGCTGCTGGCATGGAATGCAGACAACCACGATGCCGGCCTGAAGTTCCAGGTGGTCGAGCGCCATCCCTGGACATTCGAGTGGGGTGGGCTGTGGTTCCTGGTGATCCAGCCGATGCTGGTCACCCCGATCCTGTGCATGGCGATGTGGAAGGTGGCGCTCGCCGGTACCCGCAGCGGCGGTGGCGCGCGTGCGCAGTGGCGCTACTTCGGGCTGGTGGGGGGCGTATCCACCCTGGGCATCTTCCTGCTGGGCTTCTTCACAGACGTCGAGCGCATCAGTTTCCACTGGCCGCTGCCGGGCTACCTGGCGCTGCTGGTGGCGGTGCCGGTGGTGCTCAACGGGTGGCCGCGCTGGCTGCGGCGCACCGGTTGGTGGCTGGCGGGCGCAGGCATGGTGCTCGCGTTCGGCTACTACCTGATGGCGTCCACGCCCTCGTTGCGTGAAGAGTTGGCCGGCAGCAAGTACTACCCGCGCAATTTCGCCGGTTGGCAACCACTGGCAGTCGCGGTCCACGAAGAGCTGCGGCAGATGCCGGAAGGGACGCGCGTGCTGGCCGGCAACTTCAAGGTCGGTGCCGAACTCGGTTTCCAGCTGGGCAATGGCAACATCGAGGTGCTGCCGCATCCGCTCAATGACAAGCATGGGCGCACCGCGCAGCTGGCGCAGTGGGGCCTGCTGCATGAGGGCGAGCGTTCGGCACCGATGCTGCTGGTGCTGTCACCCAGTGACCAGCGCTACCGCGATCTGCTGGCGCGCTATCACGCCATCTGCGAACAGGTGGGGCCGTTGCCGGCGCCGCGGGTGGTCAGCAGTGACCATGGCTTCCAGCGCTTCCTGCTGTTCCGGCTGCCGGTGCAGCGCGCTCCCGGGCCATGCGTGACCCCGGCGATGGCCTGGCTGGATGCACCCGGTGCTGGCGAGAAGGTGTCCGGCACGCTTGCCATCAAGGGCTGGGCGTTCAAGGACGGTGTCGGGCTGGCACGGGTTGAAGTGCTGGTCGATGGCCGCTCGATCGGTGATGCGCGCTATGGGCGCGCCTTCGATGTGCGCCAGACCTGGCCGGACAGCACCGATCCGCAGCATCCCGCCGTCGGCTTCGATGCCTCATTGGACACGACGACGCTGGCACCTGGGAGGCATTGGCTGGGCCTGCGCCTGTTCGGCCGCGATGGCAGCGTAGAGGTGTGGCAGGAGCAGCCGTTCGAGGTTCGTTGAGTCCTCTGGTCCTGTAGAGCCGAGCCGATGCTCGGCTGCTTCTGATTCAGATGGCAGGCAGCCTCGAAAAAAGCAGCCGAGCATGGGCTCGGCTCTACAGTTCACGGCACCGCGTACCCGGCCTGCCGCAGCAATCCGCACACCGCGATCAACGGCAGGCCGATCAGCGCGGTCGGGTCGCGGTTGTCGATCGCCTCGAACAGGCTGATGCCCAAGCCCTCGCACTTGAAGCTGCCGGCGCAGTCCAGCGGCTGTTCGGTGGCGACGTAACGGGTGATCTCATCCCGTTCCAATACGCGGAACCGTACTTCGGTCAGGTCGAGGGCCGTGAATGAATCTCCATTCCCGCTGAGACAGACGGCGGTATGGAAGCGCACGGTCTGCCCGGACATCGCTGCCAGCTGTGCGCAGGCGGCCTCGACCGTGCCGGGCTTGCCCAGCGACTGGCCGTTCAGATCCGCCACCTGATCCGAGCCGATCACCCAGGCGCCCGGATGCCGGGCAGCCACCTCGGCGGCCTTGGCGGCGGCCAGTCGCGTGGCCAGGGCCAGCGGCGCTTCGCCGTTCAACGGGGTTTCATCCACCTCCGGGCTGGCGCACTCGAAAGGCAGGCCCAGCCGTTGCAGCAGTTCGCGCCGGTAGCGGGAGGTGGAGGCCAGGACCAGTGACATGCGAGAATTCCGGGGCAGGGCGCGGCAGTCTGGCCCGTGCGCGGCGCCAGCAGCAAGTCCTGTATGGCGGGCATTTGACAGCTGCCGCCCCGATCCTTAGTATTCAGCGGCTTATGTCCGCGAACGTGCCCGAAACGCTGGATGCCTGGCGGATGGTTGTAGCGCGAAGGCGCTTCGACGGTCAGGTCTCCCTGGCTGAATTGACCCGCCTGCAGGGCTTGGTCGCCGATACCGAAGGTGAGTGCAATTACTCGCTTGAATTCGGTCGCGACGACGTCTTGCGGGTATCCTATGTGGAACTGACCATCGATACCGCGTTGCCGCTGACCTGTCAGCGCAGCATGCAGCGATTCCTGTTGCCGGTGAAGATGACCCAGAGGCTTGGCCTGATCCGCGACGAGGACGAGGAATCGTCCCTGCCGGAGGAGTACGAGGCGTTGCTGGTGCCGGAAGACGGCCAGCTGCGTCCACTGGATCTGGTCGAGGACGAGTTGGTGCTGGCAGTGCCGGTTGTGCCGCTGTCGCCCGATGGCGAAGCAGTCGACAAGGACTGGGCGCCGAGCGAAGAAGAAACGAAGCAGGCCAACCCGTTTGCGGCGTTGGCAGCACTGAAGAAACAATAGCAGCCGGATTGTCGTCGGCGGCTGCGGCGAAAGCGAAAGTGTGCTGGGCGCTGGCGTCCTGCGCGACGATACGACGAAGCAAAACGAACCGAGTTTGGAGCAATCCCATGGCTGTGCAGAAATCCCGTGTCACCCCGTCCCGCCGCGGCATGCGTCGTGCCCATGACGCCCTGAGCGCCAAGCAGCTGTCGACCGACCCGACCACCGGCGAAGTGCACCTGCGTCACCACATCACTGCCGATGGTTTCTACCGCGGCAAGAAGGTCATCCAGACCAAGACCTCGGCCGTCGAAGAAGATTGATGTGCCGGGAAGGCCGCTGCCCCCGGGCAGCGGCCTTTGCCTTCTTTCCCGGGCGTGCCGGTGATCGGCGGCCCGCGCAACAGGAAACATGATGAGCAAGCGGATCTATTCGAGGATCGCGGGCACCGGTAGCTATTTGCCGGAAAAAGTCCTGACCAATGCCGACCTGGAAAAAATGGTCGAAACCTCGGATGAGTGGATCCAGTCGCGCACCGGAATTCGTGAACGGCACATCGCGGCCGAAGGCGAAACCACCAGCGACCTTGGCTACAACGCCGCCCTGCGGGCGCTTGAAGCCGCAGGCATCGATGCCTCGCAGCTCGACATGATCGTGGTCGGCACGACCACTCCTGATCTCATTTTCCCGTCCACCGCGTGCCTGATCCAGGCCAAGCTCGGTGTGGCCGGGTGCCCCGCCTTCGACGTCAACGCAGCCTGTTCCGGCTTCGTGTTCGCGCTGGGCGTGGCCGACAAATTCATCCGCTCCGGCGACTGCAAGCACGTGCTGGTGATCGGCACTGAAACGTTGACCCGCATGGTCGACTGGAACGATCGCACCACCTGCGTGCTGTTCGGCGATGGCGCCGGCGCTGTCGTGCTCAAGGCTGACGAAGACACCGGCATCCTCAGCACCCACCTGCATGCCGACGGCAGCAAGAAGGAGCTGTTGTGGAACCCGGTCGGCGTCTCGACCGGTTTCAAGGACGGCGCCAACGGTGGTGGCACCATCAACATGAAGGGCAACGACGTGTTCAAGTACGCCGTCAAGGCGCTGGACTCGGTCGTGGACGAGACCCTGGCCGCCAACGGCCTGGACAAGTCCGACCTGGACTGGCTGATTCCGCACCAGGCCAACCTGCGCATCATCGAAGCCACCGCCAAGCGCCTGGAGATGTCGATGGACCAGGTGGTGGTGACGGTCGACAAGCATGGCAACACCTCGTCCGGCTCGGTGCCGCTGGCGCTGGATGCGGCCGTGCGGTCCGGCAAGGTCGAGCGTGGCCAGCTGCTGTTGCTGGAGGCCTTCGGCGGTGGCTTCACGTGGGGTTCGGCCCTGCTGCGCTATTGATAGTGCAAGTTACGACAACGTGAAGTCTGTCGTTGCGGCCCCTCTGGGGCCGTAGCGCGTTTTAAGGAGGACCTGTCATGGTTGAGCCCATCGTCATCGAAGGGCAACGTGCCTGGCTGAAGCAGTACGGCAAGGGAAGCCGAGCACTGGCCCTGGGCCTGCTCAATTTTGTTGCCCGCCGTTTCCATCTCGATGCCCTGCGCCCGCCACCGCACCGCGGCGGTGATGCGGCACGCGAAACCGAGGCCCGTCGCCTGGGGGAACTGCAGGCGCAGGGCGTGAACGTGCCCGACGTGCTGGGCACCGGCCATGCCGCGCTGGTGATCGGCGACAACGGCAATTCGTTCAATACCTGCCTGCGCCAGGCCGATGAGGCCGGTCGCGACCGGCTGGTGATGGCGGCGATGCAGGCCATCGCCGAGGCGCATGGACGCGGCGCGTATTTCGGCCAGCCGCTGCCGCGCAACCTCACCTGGGATGGGCAGCAGGTGGGCTTCATCGACTTCGAGGAAGATCCGCTGGAAGTGATGGATCTGTCCGAAGCGCAGGCCCGCGACTGGCTGATGTTCGGCTACGGCGTGGCCAAGTACTACGCCGACCGCCCGGAGCAGCTGCAGGCGATGATGGCCGAGGCGATGGGCGATGCCCAGGCGCCGGTGCGCGAGCACGTGCACGCAGTCAGTGGCCGCCTGCGCAGCCTGGCCCGGGTGTGCATGAAGCTGGGCCGCTCAGCGCGCGCGCTGGCCCATTCCATCTTCATTGCCCACGGCGCCAGCACCGCTGGCGTGCTGCTGCTGGTCGGCCTGTGCGTGGATTTCCTCGCCGACGGCGACCTGGACGTCCTGCAACTGTTCTGCTGATGGCAGGTTCGCGCTGCGGTGGAGTCGACTGTTGGTCGACATCCGCGCGCAGCGCGGGTTTTCAGGGGCAGATCGAAGGGCAGTCGACTAACCGTCGACGCTACCTGGGCGGGGACACCGCGCCGGATGCCGGGTTGTCCCGCGGCCGCGCTCCATACGCGTGCATACGCGCACGTACAGACGACACGGCATGTTCCCCCTTATCATGGGCCGCTTCGATTGCAACAAGCGGATGACCGCGTGACCGTATCCACCCTCGCTTTTGTCTTCCCCGGCCAGGGCTCGCAGTCTGTGGGCATGGTGGCCGAGCTGGCCGAACTGCACCCGCAGGTGCGGGACGCCTTCACCGAGGCATCCGATGGTGCCGGCGTCGACCTGTGGGCGCTGTCCCAGGGCGGCCCGGAGGAAATGCTCAACCGTACCGAATACACCCAGCCGGCCCTGCTGGCCGCAAGCATCGGCGTGTGGCGCGCCTGGAACGCCGTCGGCGGTCCGCGTCCGTCGGTGCTGGCCGGTCACAGCCTGGGCGAATACACCGCACTGGTTGCCGCTGGCGCGCTGAGCCTGCATGACGGTGCGCACCTGGTGCGCCTGCGCGGCCAGCTGATGCAGGAAGCCGCTCCGGCTGGCGTCGGCGCCATGGCTGCGGTGCTTGGCGCCGAGGACCAGCTGGTGCTGGACGTCTGCGCCGAAGCCGCAGGCAGCCAGGTGGTGGTGCCGGCCAACTTCAACTCGCCCGGCCAGATCGTGATCGGTGGCGACGCCGATGCAGTCGACCGCGCGCTGGCGCTGCTGGCCGGGAAGGGCGTGCGCAAGGCGGTCAAGCTGGCCGTCAGCGTGCCCTCGCATACCCCGCTGATGCGCGAAGCCGCCAACCGTCTGGCCGAAGTGATGGCCGGCCTGAACTGGCACGCGCCGCAGCTGCCGGTGGTGCAGAACGTCGATGCCCAGGTCCATGACGGCATTGACGCGATCCGCACCGCACTGGTGCAGCAGTTGTACCAGCCGGTGCAGTGGACCGGTTGCGTGCAGGCGCTGGCCGCCCGTGGCATCACCCAGGTTGCCGAGTGCGGCCCGGGCAAGGTGCTGACTGGCCTGGTCAAGCGCATCGACAAGGCCATCGATGGCCGTTCACTGGCCACGCCGGGCGACTTCGAAGGCGCCCGCGAGGCATGGTCGGCCTGATACCCCCTGTTCCTGCCGACCGTACCGGTGGCCGCTGCAAGCGGCACGGGTGCGGCGGCCGCCCCAGCCTGAGGAAAACATCATGAGCAAGCCCCTGCAGGGTGAAATCGCACTGGTCACCGGCGCCAGCCGTGGCATTGGTGCCGCCATCGCCGATCTTCTGGCCGCCCAGGGCGCCACCGTGATCGGCACCGCCACCACCGAATCCGGTGCTGCTGCGATCGGTGAGCGCCTGGCCGCCCACGGTGGCCATGGCCGCGCACTGAACGTGACCGACGCTGCCGCGCTGGACAGCGTGCTGGACGGCATCGCCAAGGAATTCGGCCCGATCTCGATCCTGGTCAACAACGCCGGCATCACCCGCGACAATCTGCTGATGCGCATGAAGGATGAGGACTGGGCGTCGATCATCGACACCAACCTGACCAGCGTGTTCCGCACCAGCAAGGCGGTGATGCGCGGCATGATGAAGGCGCGCAAGGGCCGCATCATCAACATCGCATCGGTGGTGGGCGTGACCGGCAATGCCGGCCAGGCCAACTACGCGGCCGCCAAGGCCGGCATCATCGGCTTCAGCAAGTCGCTGGCCAAGGAAATCGGTTCGCGCGGTGTCACCGTCAATGTGGTCGCTCCTGGCTTCATCGACACCGACATGACCAAGGCGTTGCCGGAAGAAGCGCGTACCGCGCTGATCAACGACATCGCCCTCGAACGCCTGGGTTCGCCGGAAGACATCGCCCATGCGGTGGCCTTCCTGGCCAGCCCGGCTGCCGGTTACATCACCGGCGAAACCCTCCATGTGAACGGCGGCATGTACATGCCGTAAGCAAGGGGCGCAGGGATTGCGCCGCAAGTGGTTGATCTGCTGAGGTTTTTGCTGCAATGCAAGGCCGCGCCGGTTTCCACTACACTATCCCACGGCCATCGCCTTTGATGGCGACCACTTTTGAACCACAACTCCATCTGGAGCGAGATCCCATGAGCACCATCGAAGAACGCGTCAAGAAAATCGTCGTCGAACAGCTTGGCGTCAAGGAAGAAGAAGTCACCAACAGCGCATCGTTCGTCGATGACCTGGGCGCTGACTCGCTGGACACCGTCGAGCTGGTGATGGCCCTGGAAGAAGAATTCGAGTGCGAGATCCCGGACGAAGAAGCCGAGAAGATCAGCACCGTGCAGGCCGCCATCGACTACGTCAAGGCCCACGTCAAGGCCTGATGTCAGACGGCAGTGCGCGCGCGGGTTGATCCTCGCCGCGCACCGCACCCCATGGGGCCGCTGTTGCGGCCCCGTGTGTTTGGGCATCACATCGAAGCAAACCGAGTTACCCGTAGAAATCATCCGGGTCAGGAGAAACAGCAATGAAGCGTCGCGTCGTCGTAACCGGCCTGGGTATCGTCTCGCCGTTGGGCAATGATCTGGCCAGCAGCTGGGAAGGCATCACCCATGGTCGTTCGGGCATCGGTCCGCTGACCAACGTTTCTGATGCCTACCTGGACCGGTTCACCACCAAGATTGCAGGTGAGGTCAAGGGATTCGACATCACCGCCGACAATGAACTGTTCGGCAAATTCCGGGTCAGCGGCAAGGATGCCAAGAAGATGGACCCGTTCATCCATTACGGCCTCGGTGCCTCGTTCATGGCCCTGCACGACTCGGGCCTGGAGATCACCGACGCCAATGCCGAGCGCATCGGCGCCATCGTCGGCGCCGGCATCGGCGGCCTGCTTGGCATCGAAGAGCAGACCATCGAGTTCCACGAGGGCAAGAAGATCTCGCCCTTCTACGTGCCCAAGACCATCATCAACATGCTGCCGGGCCAGCTGAGCATCATCACCGGCCTGAAGGGTCCGTCGTTCTCGGCGGTATCGGCGTGCGCGACCTCGAACCACTCGATCGGTACCGCGATGCGCATGATCCAGTACGGCGATGCCGACGTGATGGTGGTCGGTGGTGCCGAGCGTGGCTCGTCGCCGACCGCCGTGGGCGGTTTCTGCGCGATGAAGGCCATGAGCACCCGCAACGATGCTCCGGAACAGGCCTCGCGCCCGTGGGACAAGGACCGTGACGGCTTCGTGCTGGGCGACGGCGCCGGCATCCTGATCCTGGAAGAGTACGAGCACGCCAAGGCCCGTGGTGCGAAGATCTATTGCGAACTGGCCGGCTTCGGCGCGAGCTCCGACGCGTACCACATGACCGCGCCGAGCGAGAACGGCGAAGGCGCCGCGCGCTGCATGGTCATGGCCATGAAGGACGCCGGCGTGAGCCCGGAGCAGGTGGGCTACCTCAACGCGCACGGCACCTCCACGCCGCTGGGCGACCTGGGCGAGACCATGGCGATGAAGACCGCCTTCGGCGACCACGCCTACAAGATGATGGTCAGCTCCACCAAGTCGATGACCGGCCACCTGCTGGGCGCTGCCGGCGGCGTGGAAGCGATCTTCTCGGTGATGGCGCTGCAGGACAACGTCATCCCGCCGACCATCAACCTGCAGCAGCCGGGCGAAGGCTGCGATCTGGACTACGTGCCCAACGAAGCACGCCAGGCCAAGGTGGACGTGGTGATGTCCAATGGCTTCGGCTTCGGCGGCACCAACGGCACGCTGATCTTCAAGCGCGTCTGACCGGTGTTGCGACGTCGCGCCATGCTCGACGTCGCATTGGTAGAGTCGACTGTTAGTCGACTGCCTTTCGATCCGCCGCGGTGATCGTTGATGGGAAAGCAGTCGACTGACAGTCGACTCTACCTATCGGCAATCCGACAAACGGATCAACGCCGTGCACCACGGAGCCGCCGCAAGGCGGCTTCCGTGCATCTGAATCCCCGAACTGGCCGCCATGACCCACGCCCCGCTGATCCACCCGCTGCCGCACCCGATCGACCTGCTGGCCCTGCAGCAGCACGACCCGGCGCGCTTCCCGCTGCTGATGGAGTCCACCGCCTCGGGCACCGCCCAGGGCCGCTGGAGCCTGCTGCTGGCCGCGCAGGGCGATTGTCTGCGGCTGGATGCCGATGGCCGGGTGCGCGACCAGCACGATGCGGTCCACGCCGGCAGCTTCCTGCAGGTGATGGACCGTGCCTGGCAGCGCGAACGCCTGCCGCATGACGGCAGCCACAGCCTGCCGTTCCGCGGCGGCTGGGCGTTGATGCTGGATTACGAACTGGCCAGCCAGATCGAACCGGTGTTGCCGGCGCGTGCGCGCGCGGACGGCCGCCCGACCGCGTTGGCGCTGCGCTGCCCGGCGGCGGTGCTGCATGACCACCACAACGATGCCAGCTTCGTCATCGCCGAAGCCGACGAGCAGGCGTTGCTGGATGCGCTGGTAGCACTGGCCTCGGTCGCGCTGCCCGAAGCCGGGCAGGGCTGGCAGCCGCCGCAGTTGGTGGGCGAGGATGCGCCGCAGCGCTTCACCGACGGCGTACGCCGGGTGATCGAGTACCTGCGTGCCGGCGACGTGTTCCAGGTGAACCTGTCGCGGCGCTGGAGCGCGCAGTTCGCTGCGCCGGTCAGCCCGCAGGCGCTGTACGCGCAGCTGCGCCGTGCCAACCCGGCACCGTTCGCCGGCCTGTTCAGCGCCCATGGCCGCCATGTGGTCAGTTCCTCGCCGGAGCGGCTGGTGTCGGTGCATGCCGGCCACGCGCAGACCCGTCCGATTGCCGGCACGCGTCCGCGCTTCGAGGGGGACGATGATGCCGCGCGCATCCAGGAGCTGGTCGGCCACCCGAAGGAGCGTGCCGAGCACGTGATGCTGATCGACCTGGAGCGCAACGACCTGGGCCGTATCTGCCTGCCCGGCACCGTGGTGGTCGATGAGCTGATGACCGTGGAGAGCTACGCGCATGTGCACCACATCGTCAGCAACGTCAGCGGCCACCTGCGCCCCGAGGTCACCCCGGGCGAGGTGATCGCCGCGACCTTCCCGGGCGGTACCATCACCGGCTGCCCCAAGGTGCGCTGCATGCAGATCATCAGCGAGCTGGAGCGGGTGCCGCGCGGTGCCTATACCGGCGCGTTCGGCTGGTTGAACCGCGATGGCGACCTGGACCTGAACATCCTGATCCGCACCGCCGAAGTGGATGGCCACGAGGTGAGCTTCCGCACTGGCGCCGGCATCGTGGTTGATTCGGACCCGGACAAGGAACTGGACGAGACCCGCGCCAAGGCCCGCGGCCTGCTGCGCGCGCTGGGCCAGCAGGGCTGATCCGGCCGGTTCGACTTCGGTGGGTGCCAGTGTTCTGGTGGGTGCCGACCGTTGGTCGGCACGGGTGTGTGGCCCCGATCATGACCCCAATCCACCGGCACGGTATCCTGCACGACGGAATCGAGTTCAGAGGTAGTCCATGGCGGGAGCCAAGCGCGGGTGTCTGTTCGTGGTAACGCTGGTGGTGGTGCTGGCCGCCGTCGTGGCCGGCGCGGGCGCGTGGTTCTTCTACCAGCAGACCCGGTTCGCCGATGCCCCGATCACCCCGTCCGCCGAGAGCATGGTCATCGCCAGTGGCGATGGCATGAACACGGTGCTGCGCAAGCTGCGCGAGGCCGGCGTGGACGAGGGCCAGGACGCGCAGTGGCAGCTGCTGGCGCGCCAGCTTGATGCCGCCGGCAAGCTGAAAGTGGGCGAGTACGCGCTCAGTGGCGAGCTGACCCCGCGCGAGCTGCTGCTGCGCATGCGCGCCGGCAAGGTGCTGCAGCACCGGGTCACCATCGTGGAGGGTTGGAACATCCGCCAGCTGCGTGCCGCGCTCAAGCGCGCCGAGCCGTTGCTGCACACCACCGACAGCCTCGATGACGCCGCGCTCATGCAGCGTCTCGGGTTTGGTGGCCAGCATCCGGAAGGCCGCTTCCTGCCGGAGACCTACGTCTACCAGCGTGGCGACAGCGATCTGGACGTGCTCAAGCGCGCCTACGCCGCAATGGAAAAGGCGCTGGATGAAGCCTGGGAAAGCCGTGCGCCGGACCTGCCGATCAACACGCCGTACGAACTGCTGACGATGGCGTCGATCATCGAGAAGGAAACCGCGCTGGCCACTGAGCGTCCGCAGATTGCCGGCGTGTTCATGCGCCGCCTGAAGATCGGCATGCGCCTGCAGACCGACCCAACCGTGATCTACGGCATCGGTGCGGCGTATGACGGCAACATCCGCCGCCGCGACCTGACCACCGATACGCCGTACAACACCTATACCCGTGCCGGCCTGACCCCGACCCCGATCGCCATGCCCAGCCGCGATGCGCTGATGGCGGCCGCGCAACCCGCAGCGGGCGACGCGCTGTACTTCGTCGCCGTGGGCGATGGCAGTGGCGCGCACGTGTTCTCGCCCAGCCTGGACCAGCACAACGCCGCAGTGGCCCGCTACCTGCAGCAGCTGCGCCAGCAACGTACCCAGGAGACCCCGGCGCAATGAGTCCCGCGCTGCTTCGCCACCCGCGTTTCGTCAGCCTGGAAGGCGGCGAGGGCGCGGGCAAGACCACCGCCATCAATGCCATCCGTGACTGCCTGCGCAGCCACGGTCATGAGGTGGTACTCACCCGCGAACCGGGCGGTACGCCGCTGGCCGAGCGTATCCGCGGCCTGGTGCTGAAGCCCGATGCCGAGATCGCCGCCGAACCGCTCAGCGCCGAAGCCGAGCTGCTGCTGGTGTTCGCTGCACGCGCGCAGCATGTGCGCCAGGTGATCCAGCCGGCGCTGCAGCGCGGTGCCTATGTGCTGAGCGATCGCTTCACCGATTCCAGCTACGCCTACCAGGGGGGGGGCCGTGGCCTTGATCCGCAGTGGATTGCCGACCTGGAACGCCGCGCGGTGGGCCTGCTGCCGGGCCTGACCCTGCTGCTGGACGTGGACGTGGCAGTAGGCCGCGCACGCGCCAATGGCCGTGACCTGTGGCCGGACCGCATCGAGAGCGAGCAGGACGATTTCTTCCAGCGCGTGCGCGAAGTGTTCCGCGGCCGCGCACAGCAGGACCCGCAGCGGTTCGCCCTGATCGACGCTGGCCAGGTGCAGGAACGCGTCGCCGCTGATGTGGTCGCGCGTGTCGAGCACTGGCTGCAGGACGGGGAGAGCGCATGAGCCGTTTCTCGCCGTGGCAGCAGCGCGCGTTCGATCAGACGGTCGCCGCGCTCGATGCCGGTCGGCTCGGTCATGGCCTGCTGATCTGCGGCCCGTCTGGGCTTGGCAAGCGCGAGGTGGCACTGGCGCTGGCCGACCACGTGCTGGCGCGCGGTGATGCCGCGCATGCCACGCGCACGCGCCAGCTGATCGCCGCCGGTACCCATCCGGACCTGCAGCTGGTCAGCTTCATTCCGAACAAGAGCGGCGACAAGCTGCGCACCGAGATCGTCATCGAGCAGGTGCGTGAGATCACCGACAAGCTGGCGCTGACCCCGCAGTACGGCGTGGCGCAGGTGGTGATCGTCGACCCGGCCGATGCGATCAACCGCTCGGCCGCCAATGCGCTGCTGAAGACACTGGAAGAGCCGCAGCCCGGCCGCTACCTGTGGTTGATCAGCAGCGACCCGGCACGCCTGCCGCAGACCATCCGCAGCCGCTGCCAGCGCCTTGAATTCAAGCTGCCGCCGCAGCACGAAGCGCTGGCCTGGCTGCAGCAGCAGGGCCACAGCGAAGCATCGGCGCGCGAAGCGCTGGAGGCTGCGCGCGGCCATCCCGGCCAGGCCGACAACTGGCTGCGCGAAGACGGCCTGAGCCTGCGCCGCGAAGTCGGTCGAGATCTGGAGCAGCTGGCCGCCGGCAAGGCCGGTGCGGTGGAGCTGGCGCAGAAGTGGTGCGGTGATGACAACGCGGCGCTGCGCCTTCGCTTTGCCGCAGACCTGGCGCTGGCCCAGGCCAGCACCGATGCCTTGACCACGCCGGAGCGATTGCACAAGCTTGCAGCCTGGTTCGATGCGGCCAACCGCACCCGCGACCTGCTGCGCACCACGGTGCGTGCAGACCTTGCGGTGGTCGAGTTGCTGCTGGCCTGGAACAAGGTGAACGAGCGGCCTGCCGCAAGGGGAAATCGATGAGTGCCAGCAACGCCCGCCAGGGCATCCTGTCCCTGGCTGTGAAGGACAAAGCCGCGCTGTACAGCGCGTACATGCCGTTCGTGAAGAACGGCGGCATCTTCGTGCCCACGCCCAAGCGCTATTTCCTGGGCGACGAGGTGTTCCTGCTGCTGACCCTGCCCGATTCCAGCGAGCGCCTGCCGGTGGCCGGCAAGGTGATCTGGGTGACTCCGGCCGGCGCGCAGGGCAACCGCACCGCCGGCATCGGCGTGCAGCTGGCCGATGGTACCGAAGGCGAGGGCGTGCGCCACAAGATCGAGACCCTGCTGGCCGGCCTGACCGGCTCGGACAAGCCGACCCATACGATGTGAAGCGGCGCGGCACGGTCCTGTAGAGCCGAGCCATGCTCGGCTGCCGTTGCCCGAAGACAGCCGTGAACACGAATGTGAAAAACTGTTGACGGCCTCTGAAAAGCCCCTATAATGAGCGGCTCAGCAACACACCGGGCGGTTAGCTCAGCGGTAGAGCATTGCCTTCACACGGCAAGGGTCACAGGTTCGATCCCTGTACCGCCCACCATGTTGCAGAACGAAAAAAGCCTCCAGCAATGGAGGCTTTTTTGTTACCTGCGATCCAGCAGGATCAGCCGAATGCGCGCTCCGTCTCAGCCGTGTTCTTCCAGCGGCGCGCTTGATCTTCGCCGTGCGTCAATCAGGCCGTGCCCGCATCAACGTGCCTTCAGTCACCCGACGCATCGGGCCGATCAACGACGGGGCCGACGAAGTCAATGATTTCTTCGATCTCAATGCCTCGTTGATTAGGTTCATCGTCAGGCCCCAAGCCGCTCTCTGACAGTTCTTCCAGCAACGCATCAATCAGCGACTCGCGATCACGCTCAACGAGGTATCTGACGCCATTCTCGGGTAGGAGCAAATTGTGCTTCGCTGCGATTTCAACCAACAGCGAGCGCAGGCTGGGTGAGATATCCTTCTTCATCTTTACTTTACCTTCGGGTCTCTCAGTCCTTCGCTATTCTTCGGGAAGGCCGTTATGACCTTCCCTTCGCCGTTCAAAACTACTTTCGCATCCTTCCCTGTGTACGCCGTCTTGCCGCCGGCCTGCTCGGCAACCTTCGCGGGTTCTTTCACTGCCGATAGTATGGCCTTTGCAGAGACCCCCCTGCCTCCATCGCGGGAGATCGCCTGATTCAAGCCGTGCTTGGTGTAGCCGGTGATCTTTCCCGCCACTGCGCCAGAAGTGCCCGTGACACCGGCGGCTCCTGCGCCAATCTCTGCCGCAGTGGCTACCGCTCCTGGATTTGCCATTGCGGCCAGACCACCCTCTGCGAGTACTGGAGCCGCCAGAATTGCGGTTAACGCGACACCAATTGCCGGTCCGAGGCTATCGCTTGGATTTCTCGGCGGAGGAGTAATCGGTTGCCCATTCGTGGCGTCGTTGACTACCTTGAAGGCTGCACCACTCTCCCGCCCATCAGGATCCGTGAACTTGTAAGGGTTTCCGTTGGCATATCGATACCGGTTGAACTGTTCAACTGGCTTCTGATAGGCCGTTACCGGGTCCACCGATAGGAAAATCCCCAACTGTGGATCCATGTACCGCTGCTGCATGTAGCTCAGCCCGGTGGCCGAGTCGCTCACATGTCCCGTGTATCCCGGTCCGTCTGTCGCCTGACCACCTACCAAGGCCCCATAGGGCTCATAGTCGTAGCGCTTGATCACTTTCCCATTGGCATCTGTTTCGGCGACGACGGAGCCAAGGGCGTCAGTGTGGATGTATGTGACTGTTTCCTGGCCTACGCGATGGCAGATGGTAATAGGCCAAGGCCAAACGGCAGCGCAAAGCACAACCAGGTGCCTATGGCAGCCAACTGGCGGAACTGAGATTCAAATCTCCTGAAGCGCGAAATTACACCACCTGCAGCATCCCTGGATCTACGCATTCTTCGCATCCCCGAAAACGCCTTCGAGTAAGGCTTGACCGGATATTCCGATCATGAAGCTTGTTGTTCGATGCGGGCCACGCAGGGGATGGGGCGGAAAGTCCTGCGCTACAGCGGTTCCAGCCATTCTCTGAGTTCACTGCTGGCCTTCATTTACACAGGGGTTTTCTTCTGTGAATGGGAACAGGCCTTGTCTCAGCCGTGTTCGTCCAATAGCTCGCGCGCGATCATCGCCGTGGCATCCAGCAGGTCATGGCCGCTGCCGGCCTGCACCACCACCGCCAGCAGGCTACGGCCCACCCTGGCACTACCGCTGGTCAGTTCCATCTCGCCTTCAAAGCACAGATCGGCCAACCATTCATGGGCCTGCTGCAGCCCGCGCTTGCGGACGCGGCGGAACTCCGCGAGCAGCTTCGCCTGGCCGGCCTCCTGCTCACCCTCGGCCAGCAGGCCGATGGCACCGCCGTGCGCCGCGCGCCAGATGGCCGGCAGCGGGCGACCGTTCGCGTCCACCACGTCCGCCGAGAACTGCGCGCAGTACATTTCGTAGCGCTTGCCCGCTGTGCTGCGGGGCACGATGCCGGCCTCGGCCAGCAGGCGTTCGGCTTCATCCAGTGTGCTGAACTTCAGGCGCAGCAGTGCAGGGCGGCTCAGTTGCTGTGCCAGCGCCTGCTGGTTGGCGGCGAACCAGACGTTCCAGCCCACGCTTGCGCGGCCTTCCAGTGCGGCCTTGAAGTACTCCAGGTGTTCGGCGTCCATCGCTGTCTCCTGCGCTCCCTGCGGGATTGTAGCGGGAGCACATCCGGGCCGGTCAGGCATCGCCGCGGGAGAGGCAATGATGTGCCTCGCGCACCAACTGTCGTGCGGCCACGATCAGTCCGTCGATATGGAAGGCGCCCAACTGTTCGTCAGGGCCGCCTTCGTTGCGCGCATGGTCGGCGGCCTGCAGCAGATCGAGCAATGCGCCGAGCCCAGATAGCGAGCGGCGCAACGAAGCGTGATTGCTGGCGCCGAGGGTGAGGCTGATGCACGGCTATCCGTCATCACCGTCGGCATGGTTGATCGCATTGAGACGGGCGAAGAAAGTGGGCAGCTACGCGGACAATTTCTGCGCGTTCAGGGCGCACTCGATCTCGCGTGCGAGGTCTTCCGGCACATCGCCGCCCCTGCCGACCGTGCACGAGACGACTCCAGAGCGGCGCCGCCCCGGCAATCGCGTCACCCCGCGCGGCGGAGGCGGGACCATGCCACGCATGGAGCCAGAAGATTCCATCCCTGCGCTGTCCCGCCGCCCCGGGCAGGCGTAGTCTCAGCCCGTTGCAGTGCCCATCCACTCTGGAGTGCCACCATGCCGCTCGCCCGCATCGATCTTCGCAAAGGTAAATCCGCCGACTACCTGCAACGCGTCGGCGAAACCATCTACCAGGCCATGCGCGCGGTGGGCGTGCCGGAAAATGATCGCTTCCAGATCTTCCAGGAACACGCGCCCGGTACGTTGATCTACGATCCCGGCTACCTGGGCGTGGACCGCACCGACGATTTCATCTGCATCCAGATCACCTGGAACGAAGGGCGCACGCTGGAGCAGAAGAAGGCGCTGTTCGCCGGCATCGCCGATGGCCTGCACGCGGCGGTGGGCATCCGCCGCGAGGATGTGTTCATCAACCTGGTGGAAGTGAAGAAGGAAAACTGGTCGTTCGGGAACGGCCAGGCGCAGTACGTGATCTGATACCGTGCCTGGACGCATGGGCCAGGCAAGCCAGCAGGGAGTGTCACATGGGGAACAGCATCTTCCGGACGTTGGGCATTGCCTTGGCCCTGTGGGGCGTGCTGGCACCCTGCAGAGGCTCGGCAGCCAACCCCATGCGAACCGCGCCGCCCATCGTGACGTTACAGATGAAGGCAGAGCAGATGCTGGACAGCATTCACAGGATGCCGCCGCCGGAGGGTGCTCAGAAGCAGGACATCAGTGGCTTTGCGAAACAGCAGCTGCCGCCCCGAATGGGCCTGTTGAACGTCAAGGCAGCCTTCGAAGATATTCCCACCGTGCGGATATCCCGACCGGCTGACGGTGTGCTGGTGGTGCGCGACGAAAGAAGACGCTGGCTGTGGTCCCGCACCAATGTCGTGGTGATGACCTATCGCTTCACCTACATGCCTGAGCAAGCCAAACTGCACGCAGTCCGATACACGGAGTAGCGTCGGCAGGTCGTAGCAGTGTTACAGCAACTGGATCGGGAGTGCAGCATCCGCACCCTTCCTGGATCTACACCTCGCTGCCAACCTGCACACTTTCGGTAGCTGCCGCACTGCTGGCGGCCTTCACTGCATCGGCACTGTTGGGTTGTTCGCACTCGATGCTGGTCATGTAGCCGTCGTGGCTGATGGTGTGCTCGGCGCGCTTGACCAGCCACTGCCCATCCACGCCATCGCGGAAGCCCTGCATCACCACCGTGGCTTCGGCCATAAGTGTCTCGCGGCCGGGCAGGGTGTAGCTGAGCGTACGCGTCTGCCGGGCTTGTTCCTGGTGTTTGGCGCGCGCTGCAGCTTCGGCGGCTTCGCGGTCGGCGTAGGCCATGCGCAGGCGCACGATCGGTTCACCGCTGCCCACCTTCACCTCCTGGCGCTTGGCAACGCGTACATCACGGTAATAGGCGATGGTGGTGCCGGTCTTCTCGCGCGAGACGATGCTCACTTTGTAGCCACTGCCATCGGCGGGGGTAAGGGTAACGTCGGGAATGCGCTCGCCGCCGGCACTGGTGGATTCGCCCCGTTTGACGAACATCAGGTGGCCGCCGCCCGGCTTGGCGATGGCATCATGCTGCTTGGCCAGGCGCAGCAGCAGGTTCATGTCCGACTCCTGCGACTGCACCGTCAGCGGCAGCACGATCGACGCCAGCGATCCACTCACGGCGGCGCTCAGTCCGTGCTCGGCGGCCATGCGCTGGACCATGCCACCGATCGTCGTGCCCTTCTTCCAGGTGCGCGTTTTCTGTGTCTGCAGGTCGTTCTTGCCGCCCTTGCTGGCCTCGAACGGCGCCGCGCGGGCACGCAGGGTCATGCTGCCCGGGTAGCCGGAAATCTCCACCTCGTCGCAGATGTACAGGCCCATGCGCCGTACTTCGCCGTCGTAGCCGATGAAGGCTTCCAGCTCCGCGCCTGCCGGCGGCAGCTGGATCGGATCGGACGGATCATGGTCGGCCAGCTGCAGCTCCAGCATGTCCGAGTTGTTGTCGGTCTCGTCGGTGATGCGCAGCGACTTGAAGCGCGGCATGATCTTGTCAGTGATGTCCTGGCTGTTGGCCACCACGCGGAATGCCGGTGTGATGTTCAGTCCCACAGTGCTATCCCCTTGCGTTCGCCGGCGGGGCGCTGCACTTCGGGCAGGGTGATCGCCAGGCCTGCAGCCAGCACCGGGCCACGTGCGGCGAGGCCCGGATTGGCATCGAACACCGCGCGCAGAATGGCCGGTGATTGCTCGCCATAGTGCGCATACGCGATGCGGTCAACGACGTCGCCGTCGCGGGTGTTATACGTTCGTGCCATCACTGTGCTTCCGCAGGGAGAGGGTGAATTCGTGCCGCTGGATTCCCGCATCGACGGTGAAGCCGGAGGCAGTGGCGTCGATCTTGTCGATGACCCAAAGCCCCAGGTTCCCGCCCTTGCCGGTCAGCAGCCGCTGGGGCTTGCCTTGCGCTGCCAGCTTGCGCAGCTGCGAGAGCTCATCGCCGGCACCCCGGAACTGATAGTGGATGACGCCGGGCAGCGTCATGCTGGCCTTGCCGGGGCCGGTGTACTGCAGGGCGGCCATCTGGCCGATGCGCTCCTGCGCAGCCCAGCCATATTCGTTGCTCTGCTGGATCTCCTGGAACACCGCGGTGTTGAGGCTGAACTTGAAGCCACCCAGCATCAGCAGCACCGGGGCGTTGCCGGAGTCGTTGCTCTGGAAACTGGACAACAGCTTGTCGATGGATGCGGTTACGAACTCGCGCTTCATGCTTAGTTCCTGTCTGCCAGGCCACCACGGGCAGCAACCGCGTCGCGACGCTGCAGTTCATCGGCCGTGCGACGTGCCACCGATTCGCTGGACTCACCGGGTTGCTGGTGGATGGTGATGTTGTTGGTCTGCTGTTGCTGCACGGTGGTGACGCCGCGCGGAGAGGGCGATGGCATGTCGGGCGCGGTGCGACCGCGAGCGGCCTCACTGATGCCTCCCCATCGCTTGCGCACCCCCGCCGCGTCCAACGTGGCGACGTCTCCGACCAGGCCCACGGCGTCATTCAGGCCACCCCGGCCGCCGGCCCGCATGTTGGTATACCCGACCATGCCGTTGCCGACTGCTTCCGCGCCACCGGCAAGCACTTCCTTCCCGAGGTCCAGGCCCTTGCCGACCAGTGCACTGACCTTGCCCATGCCCCCTTCGACGAACCCCATCAGCTTCTCGACGTAGGGCATGAGGAAATCCAGCTTCTGGACAAGCCAGTCGAACAGGGATTCGGCACCGGACTTGATCGCGGTCCACATCATGCTCATCCCGCTACCGATCGCGCTGGCGACGGTCGTGTACACATTGCCCATCCAGACCACGTACTGCACCAGGCCGCTGATGAGCTGGATGTTCATTCTCAGGCCTTCCATCAGAACGGTACCGAGGAAGCTGCCAATCTGGGCAACCCGAGACAGCTCGTTGCCGGTGTACTGCGCAGGTGCAAGCATCTTCGACAGCCAATCCCAGGCCTGGCCGATCAACCCACTCATGACTTCCCAGGCGGGGCGCAGCGGTTCAATCGCACGCATCAGTTCACCCATTGCCGCGGTGCCTGCACCGCTGAGACCTTCCCAGACGCCGCCCAGGAATGCCTTGATCGGTTCCCAGTATTTGCGCACCAGGATGGCACCTGCGGTGATCGCTGCGATGGCGATCGTGATCGGCCCGCCACCAATGGCGGCCACGGCAGTGGCGACGATGCGGAAGCCCGATGCCAGGCGCATGGCCATTGGCCCGAAGCGCCCCATCTGAGCCAACAGGCTGCCACCACGAAACAGCTGCAAGGCCTTCTGCACGCCCAGAATCGGGCCCTGCAGGAAGGTCCAGGCATAGCGAGCGCCAAGTACCGCCGTGCGCATGCCCAGCATGCCGACCACGATCTGCGTGGTGTTGGCGATCAGCTTCGGGTTTTCCTGCACGAACGAGGTGACCCCGTTCAGCAGTTCGGTCAGCTTGACCGCCGCTTCGCCAACCGCAGGCAGCAAGGCGGCGCCGAAGGCCTTGGACAGATTGTCCACGGCGATCTTCGCGCCTTCGATCTTCTGCGGATCGGTCTGCATCGCGTCGGCATAGGCCGCATCGGTGGCACCCGCCGATCCATTCAACGCCGTGTCGCGGATGCGGATATAGGTATCCCAGTTCTCGATCATCGGCTGGACGAAGTTCTTCGCCTGTGCATCGCTGAACAAGGTGCCAATCTTCTTCTGGTCGCCCGCAGTCGCCTGGATGATCCCCTGCATCGCGGCATCGAAGGGATTGCCGCCGCTGGTTTGTGCATCGCCGATGATCTTGCGCAGATCCAGGTTCAGGCTCTTCTTGGCCTTCTCCTGAATGTCCGGCGAGAGCACCTCGGACATGAAGCTCTTCATGTTGCTGGCGGCCTTGTCGGCGCCGCCGGCCGATTCCAGCGTCGCCTGCAGGGCGGCGCCGACGGTGGCGGCCGCCGAGGTGCCCTGCAGCTTCATCGCTTCGAACGACGAACCCAAGGTAGGCAGCACTTCGGCCATGTCCTTCAGGCCCAGGCCGCCCTGCCGGCTGTTCACCACCAGCACGTCCAATGCGTTCTGCATGCGTGCAGGATCGATGTCGAACGAGCGCTGCAGGCTTGCGGCCGCCTTGGCAACGTCATCGATGCTGGCACCAGTGACAGTGGTCGTGCGCCCGACAGCACCCAGGCTGGCCTGCGCGGACTGCGCATCCATGCCGGCAGCGACCATCAGCTTGATCGAGCGCTGCAGATCGTCGGCCCCCTGGTTGGTCGCGCGCGATTGTTCCAGGATCGCCTGGCCAAGTGCGCTGACCTGGGCGCGGCTGAGGTTGGCCGCTACGCCGATCTGCTGGTTCTGACGGGCGAAGCCGGAGGCGTTCTCGACCGGCTTGGCCAGTGCGGTGACGGCGGTGCCGAGTGTGCCGCGTGCTGCCTTGAACGAGGCGCCGAGCTTCTCGCGTTTCTCCAGGTTGGCGGTGCGCTTGGCTTCAACACGCTCCAGCGCTTCCTGTGAGGCGCGCAGCGCATCGGCCTGCGCGCGCATGCGGGTGTAGGCGGTGCCTGACTTCTGCATCGCGGCGAGCTTGAGCTCCAGCTTGCCGGCTTCATCGCCGAGGCGCTTCACGCCATCGTTGGCGAAGGACAATGCGTCCTTCAGCGACTTGGATACCGAGCCGCCGATCGTGATCGTTGTCGTTTGAACGTTATTGGCCATGTACCGGCAATCCCTGAATCCACCAGATGAACTTCGACACCCGCAGTGTCATGATCTCGCGCAGGCCCCAGCCGGTATGACCGGCCAAGGCGAGCACTCCCTGCCTGATCTGCGGCAGGGTCAGGTGGTAAAAAGCGCGACGCCTGCCTGCAGTCGGGCGTAGTCGCGCAACGGCATCTTGCGCACGTCGTCCGGCGAGATCTCGCACAGGTTGGCGATCATCCGTACCTCGCGCTGTGCATCACTGCCCTTGTCGTCCTGGTAGCGCTCCATGTCTTCCACGGTCGGTTCGCGCATGCGCAGCACGGCGGTCTCCATGCCATTGACCTGGCGCGGGCGGGTGAGGGTGATCTCGGCAAAGCCATCGCGCTCGATGACGGTGTCGGTGGGGGTCTTGGTCTTGCTGGACATGGGTGTGTTCCTGGAATTCGATGCGGTGCGATGGATGCGGGGGCGCGAGGCGCCCCCGGTTTTCTCGGTGCGGTGCGAGCTCAGATGCCCAGCGCGCCGCGGATGCCGGCCAGCACGTCCACGCCACCCTGGCGGGCGATCATGTTGACCACGTCGATTTCCTGCACGACCTGGGCGCCATGGGTCAGCTTGTAGTAGCTCAGCGCCAGGCTGACCTTGATCGTGCCCTTCTCGCCGACCTTGGTTTCGCCGCGGTCCAGCAGCTTCACCTTGCCGCGCATGTTGTGCACGACCTGGGTCACTTCGCCGTCATCGCCTTCCAGCGCTTCGCGGGCCGTGAAGCCGTACTCATTGCTTTCAACGACGTGGAACTTGCTCATGATCTCCGCGTCGTCCGAGGCAAACTCGACATCGGCAGTGAGCTTTTCATGGCCGAGCACGATCTCGGTCGGGGCGAGCATGCCGCCGGCCTGGAAGTCCTCGGTCTTCAGCGACAGCTTCGGTGCGGTGAAGGACATCACGCTGCCGGCATAGCCCTTGCCGTCGACGTAGAAGTTGAAGTTTTTGCGGATCTTGCGCGCCATGCTTAGAAGATCTCCGAGACGTAGTTGTTGTTCATGTGCATGCGGAAGGTCAGCTGCTCACCCGGATAGGTCGGGGTGAAGTCGAAGTCCCAGAAGAAGCGGCCCTGGGCCACGCTGTCCGCTGCGTTCAGTTCCGGGTCGATCCAGCAGTTGCCGCCGAGGATCGCGCCCTGGGTCTTCAGGCCGCGCAGGAAGGCGTTGACGCCCTCGCGCACGTCGTCGACGTAGGTCTTGCTGATGCCGCGGTCGACGGCCCACAGATGGGCGGCCTCGAGGCTGTCAGCAATGATGTCGGCCGTGCGCACCACGCACAGGAACTGCCACTTCTGGTCGCTGCTGGCGGTACGGTTGCCCCACAGGCGGAAGCCACCTTCGCGGATGATGGTCGCCACGTTCGACTGGTTCAGCAGGTTGGCGCGGCTGGTCGCGTCGGACAGGCCGAAGTCGATCGCACGCGCGGTACCGACCACGCCGTTGAGCTCCAGGTTCGACGGCGATGCCCACCAGCCGCGTTCGTTGTCACTGCGGGCGATGGCGCCGGCCACGGCACCGGAGGCGTAACGGGTGACGATGGCATCACCGGACTGCACCAGCAGCGACGGGTCGACCACGTAGACGCGCTTGGAACCGGTCAGGGCGGTGGTGCTCTTGGCAGCGTCGTCGGTGCTGTTCGGGCCATCCTTGATGATCACCGCGCGCAGCTTGTCGGCGATGCCGAGCAGTTCGGCCACGACCGGGTTGGCCAGCAGTTCGGTGTCGCGCTTTTCGTGGGTGTGGGTGAAGCCCGGCACCGCCAGGATGCGTGGCTTGACGCCCACTACCGACTTTGCCGCCAGCAGTGCATGCACGCCGGTGTAGGCACCGGTCTGCGCGTTCACGCCGCCCAGCACGTTGGCCAGGGTGTCGTTCTCGGTGGCGCCCTTCTCGACGCGGATGACGACGACGACCGCGTTGGACTGATCGAAGATGGCGTCGAGCTGGCCCGGGAGGGTGCCCTCATCGACTTCGGTTGCGGCGTTGGCGAGCAGCTTGGCTGCCTGCGAACGCGAGGTCACCAGGACCGGAGTGTTGTACGGGAAGGCGATCTTGTCGGCGCGGGGCGCGGTGCCCACAATGCCGATGACGCTGGTCGAGGCAACAGCGATCGAGCGGGAACCACCATCGATGTTGACGACCTGCACGCCATGCAGAAATTCGGCCATGCGTTGTTTTTTCCTTGGTTGGGTGGGTGCTGCGGTCGCGATCTGCGCCGCATGGGTACATGTTCGTATCTGGCCGCGGCTGGATTAATTGCAGCCGTGGCCCGACGTCAGGGCTGCGGCTGCGCGGCCGGGTCGGGTTCGGGTGCAGTGACCATCACCCAGGCGGCACGGGTTTCATCGAAGGTGACCGGGTAGCTGCGATCCGCAGGCGGTGCCAGATCGGTGACCGATGACGGCAGCGCGACCCCACGGGAAACGGGAGTAGCGAAGCTGGCATCGTGCTTGTTCCACAGCGGTCGCGTGCTGTAGTCCGGCAGCAATGTCCATTCGCGGCGGCTGGCATTCCACGCGTTGTATTGCGCGGTGGTGCCATCCAGCTTGAATGGCTCGGACAGGGTTACGTCCTTGGGCAACGGCTCGCCCAGCGCAAGGCGATTGGGTATCGCCATCGCGGTGCGTATGTCCCACAGCATGTGGTTACGGAAATCGGCCACCGTTTCCCAGCGTGAGCCGTCATCGGCCAGGCGCAGTGCCTGGTATTCGCCGGCAGTTTGGCGAGGCGTGACGTCCACGGTGAAGTCGGGCATGTTCCAGGTACCGTCCGGGGAAGGCTGCAGGCGGACCTTGCCCATGTAGGCGCGGGTATCGGGATCGTAGGAGTGCGCGAAGCGCGGTTCAGTAGGCAAGCTCATGTCCTCAGTACGCGATGCAATAGATCATCCGCAGGCCGGCAGGCAGGTTGCGGTCGCCACCGGTGTTCTCCACCACGATGGTGTGGGTGTGTGCACCGGCATCGGCGGCCGAGGCGGCATGGCCGTGGTCACCGACCTGGGCGATGGAAATGGTGTGCGAGTGGCCGCCGGCGCCGTTCATGCCGATGTTGTGGCCATGTGCGCCTGCGCCGTCGGTGCTGAAGCTATGGGCGTGACCGCCGGCGGGTGCTGTGGCGCCGTCCGGATACAGCGCATCGTTGTCGCGTTCGCGATAGACGCCGTAGCCGTTGAGGGCAGGATTGGAGGGAACAACGCCTCCATGCTGGTGGTCGCCGGCCCACGAGGTGCCACCGGTATGCGCATGGTGGCCCTGCGAGTCGGTCCATGCACCGTGCGCGTGGTCACCGACGGCACTGGCGCTGGCACCGTGGGAGTGCGCGCCGCCTGCGCCCACGGAAATGGCGTGGCTGTGGTTGCCTGCCGTTGCCGCGCTTGCACCGTGGGCATGGCGGATCACTTCACCCTGGGTGAAGCTGCCGACCGCTTCCGGGTTCAGCGTGTGCGTGACCACCGTGCCTTCCTGCATTGCCGGGAGGTTGAAGGTGGTCGCGCCATCACCGGCGCCGTAGCGGGTACCGATGGCGGCGAACAGTGCCGGATAGCTGGAACGCGGAACAGCGGCGCCATTGCACAGCAGCATGCCGTTGGGCGCAGTGGCACCGGCGAACAGAATCACCTGTCCGGGCACGTGCACGCTGGATGGCACGCCGGTCATGTTGCGCCAGTCCAGGTAATGGTTGCCGTGCCTGCCATCGAGCAGATCGGCATCCAGGCCCTTGTCGGCGCCCTCGTCCTTCAACGCTGCCGATTTCAGCCCCAGGGCGGAACGGAACGCGGCATCGGTTGCGATCGACAGCAGCGTGCGCACGAACTGGGTGGGGGCGCTGGCACCAAAGCGCTTGTCGATGAAGGCACGCAGCCCGCGCGGTGTCACCGCACGCTGGGTGTCTGCACCATCTTCGGTCTCGGTCGTAGTGGCCAACTCGACCACGCCCTGCACTTCGGTGGTGGAAGGGGGATAGATGAATTCGGCATTGCCGAATTCGATCAGCGCGGTATCGACTTCACTGAAGCGGGTATCGGTGGAGAGCAGCAGCATCGAGGCTGCGGTCTTCTCCATGATGGGATCGGTCTGGCCGAAGGTTGCAAACAACGTGCCGTCGCCCAGGTACAGGCCGAAGCCGCGCAGGCTGTAGGCGGTAGCGCTGTCGTCGCGGATCGTGACGTGCAGCGTGTCATCTCCCACGGCCTTGCCGCCGAAAGTGGTGACCCGCTTGATCTCGCCGGGCAGGGCGGTCAGCCCCGCCGTCGGCGTGAATGCCGTGGACGTCAGGCCGATCTCGGTGATCAGCACGGCATTGGTGCCGGTGTTGGGTGGATTGACCAGCTTGGCAAAGCCGGCGTCGGTGATTTTCAAGCGCATGCGGGGTTTACTCTCCGATCAGTTGGATGCGGCGGAAGGTGGTGCCCTGGGCACCGACAAGTGCACCGATACCGGCGCTGGCCTGCATGCCCTGGGTGAAGGTGAAGTGCGATCGCACCGGCTTGGTCCGGCTGATCTCGCCGATCACGTCGTCGACGAACTTGGCGGTGGCGGTCTCGCCGCCCTGGTTGGCGATGGTCATCACCGCTTCGAAGGTGTGCGGTGCACCCTGCGGCTGCATCTCCCACCATTCGCGGATCAGGATCGAGCCACCAAAAGCGGCGACCACGTCGCGCACGCTGCCCCAGGTGCCCTTGCGGCGCTGGATGGCGATCGCGGCGCGTACGCGTGCACGCTTCACCGTCTCCGGCCAATACGCTTTCCATTCGTCAACGGACAAGGCCCAGGCCAGCCAGGGCAGCAATGCGGTCGGACAGCGGTCGGCGTCCCACAGTGCGGTGATGTCTACCGGCAGCGGACGGGCGACGATGGCGCGCGCCAGTCCACGTTCGGCATGGGTGGCATTGGGGGGCAGCAGGTTGGGAGCACGCGGAACCGCGATCTGCGCATCGCCTTCGATCAGCGTGCCGGGTGCCGGGGCGGCCGACAGGATGACCGTGGCGCCGCTGATGGCAACATCGCGCAACCGCTGCCGTCCTTGCTGGTCGGTGCGGTACACCGCCTGCAGGGTTGCCAGTGCACCACCGGGGTGACGGAAGGTACGGTTTCGCCCATCGATGGCACCGCTCAGACGCGCGCCGATCAGGCGGGTGGCAGCGTCACTCATCATTGCCGCCATGGGTCAGCGTGATGCTGGTGCAGTGCGTGGCCTGGGTACGATCAACCACGATGTCTTTGGCCGGGTTGGTGATCTCCACGCGCTGCACGCCCTCGGCATGCAGTGCGGCGAACAATCCCGAACGGGTGACGTCGCGGCCGAGCCGGTGCGATTCGCTGATGTAGCGGTCAAGGCGGGTGCGCGCTTCGGCCAGCACCACCTGCGAATCCGGGCCGGCAAAAGTGAAAAGTGCGGCGTCGACCGTGTAGTTGATGATGGCAGCGGGTTTAACCACTACGTGATCGGTCAGTGGTCGCACGTCATCCGCACTCAGCTTTGCGTCGACGATATCGAGCAGACCCTGGGAAGCGGTGCCGTCGCCTTCGCGTGAGAGCACAGAAACCACTACCTCGCCAGGGGAGGGACTGGTTGCGCTGGCGTCCAGCACACGGGCGTCGGCGCTCAGCGCGTGGAAGATGTAGGCACCCTCCGGCCCAGCCACACTGAAGCCTTCCGGCCCCAGCTGGATGCGGCGTCGGAAATCCTCGTCACTTTCGTAGCGCGGTGCGATGCCTTGCTGCGGCTTGCCGGGGTCCAGCACCTGGCGGGCGATGCCGAAGATCGCAGCCAGATGGTCCAGATCGTTGCCGACGGCATAGGCCAGCATCACGCCACGTGCTGCATCGTTGACCCGCTGGCGATCGAGCAGGCGCAGGTAGGTGCAGACCTCGAGGATCTTGAAGGCCGGGTCCGACGGCAGCAGCGCGTCGAAGGTGGGATCCAGGGCCTGCAGCGCGGTCAGCGATTCATCGAACATGGCTTCGAAATCGAGCACTTCGATGACCGCCGGGGCAGGCAGCTGGGACAGATTGACACTGGTGAACGAGCCGGATGCCACGGTTAGCGAACCTCGATTCCTTCGATGGTGATGGCCTCGCCGTCGGGCAGGTGGATTCCGGTCACTGCCAGGATCATCACGCCGGGGGCGGGGAGGGAGACGTCGATGTTCTCGACGTGGAGACGCGGTTCCCATCGCGCGAGCGCGTCGACGGTGGCCGCGATCAGGTCCATGCGCAGCGAGCGGTTGGTCGGCGCATCGATCAGTTCAAACACGCGTGAACCGTATTCGCGGCGCAGTACGCGGGAGCCAAGGGGCGTGGTGAGAATGTCACGCACGGACTGGTGGAGATGGGCGAGCCCATCCAGTGATTTGCCGGTGTTGGCGTCGATTCCTCGCATGGCCTCTATCGTCGTGGAGTGCGGGTTTTCAGGGCATTGCAGGCGTGGCCGCTCAGGCCTGGGCCGGCGTGGTCGGGGCGGTTGGGCCCTGTGCGGTGTGCTTGTGTGCCTTCAGGCCGATGGCGCCGGCCTTGATCTCACCGGGTGTGGTGATGTCCTTGCCGGCGCTGATCGCGCCGGTCACCTGCAGATCGCCGGTGGCCTTCAGCGACGGCGTGTCGAGCAGCACCGATTCGCTGGCGATCACCTGCGCGCTTGCACAGGTGACGATGACCTTGCCGTTGCCGACGTTAACGCTCAGCGTGGTGGTTTCCTGGTCGTACTCGACGGTGCTGCCGTCGGCGAACTCGGTGCGTTGCCGCAGGCGCGAGTCGGCCGGCGGCGGAAAGCGGTCCTGGTACAGGCTGCCGAGTACAAGCGCTTGGCCGGGGTCGCCATAGGGGCACGCCAGCACGACCTGCTCGCCTGGCTCGGGCGTGCACCAGCTGCGCATGCCCGGCCCCGCGCGGCGCTCCAGCCAGGGAATCCAGTCGGTAAGCATGCCGTCGGCATCGACGCGAACGCGCCCGTTCGCTTCGTCCAGCTCGCGTACCACACCGATCATCAGCAGGTTGCCGATCAACCGCGCGTGTTCGGCGCTCATCGTGCGCGCTCCGGCAACGGCAGGTAGTGGGGCTCATGGGCGCGGCCGATCTCGGGCGCGAAGCTGTAGGACGCCTGCGGCACCACGCCACCGGCGTCGTCCCACGGGTTGTCGCCCAGTGCGACCGGCAGCGACCACTCGACGATCCAGGTGCGCAGGCCCGGCTGTGCTGCCGCTGGGTCTTCGGGCAATGCCGCGATCACATCGATCGCGCTGCTGGCAACGCCGGGAAAGCGGCCGAGCTGGTGCAGCCAGGTCGCCAGGGCGAGGGCCGCATTGCGCAGCCGCAGCGCTGTGGTTGCATCGGTTGCCGGCAGCGCAATGCGTGCTTCGAAGCGCAGCGTGGCCTGCAGAAGGCCACTGCCATCATTGTTGTCCCTGCTGCGGTCACAGCGGGTCATCGCCAGCAGGCAGGCCGGCAGGGGCATCCCCTCAGCGCTGGCGTCGCGATGGAACTCGACGCTTGCAAACCCCGGAAAGCGTGCGCGGATTGCTGCTTCGATCGCGGCAATCAGCGGATCGAGCGTAGGAGGGAAGGGATCGTTCGCCATGTCAGCTCATGCAGGGAAGGGAAGAAGGGCGTAGCGCTGCAAGGCGCGCGCGGTCTGCAGCCAGTGTTGCCATCACCGCAGTGGGGCGGCATTGCAGGCGTGGCCTTATCCGGAAGGCTCAGTGCGCGGGAGTGGCGCTGCTGCTGCAGTCGGCAGGTGCTGCCGGCGCGGCGCCATTGATGGTGATGCCGCGCTGGTTGCCGAGACTGCACAGCAGCGCACTCAGCTGGTCGGCCAGCGCGTGGTACTGCTGTGCGACGGCAACGTGATTGCGCAGCAGCGCGTCATCGCTGGCCGCGTGCAGGTCCGGCAGGCGGGAAGGGGGAAGTAGCTGGGCAGGTGCGATGCTGAGATCAGCGCGGCAGGGTGTGGCCGGCGTTGGCCTCGCGCCAGATGCGCACGAACTCAGCGTCAGCGTCGCCGCGATCACGACCAGGAGTCTTGGCATGGGTCTCGATGTCCCGTTGCAGGGTGTTGAACTGTTCGGTGCGGCGGGCCTGCTGGGCCAGGCGCTGTGATTCGGCCTGCGCGCCTGCGGCGCTGTTGGCGAGGGCCTGCTGGTGCGCGCGCTGGGCTGCATCGGTGTGGGCCGCCTGCTGCGCTGCCCGGGTGGTGGCAGCGGCAAGTTCCGCGCTGCGGTCGCGCAAGGTCCATCCCAGCCAGGCGCAGCTCGCGTGGCTGCCGGCAAGGACCAGCAGTCCGATGCCCAGCCTCAGTGCCCCGGGCGTCACTGCAGGGCACCGCCGGCGGCACGGTAGGCCGCGCGCAGTGTTTCCAGTGCGTGCTCCTTCTGCCCGTAGCCGGCGCCTGGCAGCGATGCCCAGATGCGCCGAGCTGCGGTGACGGCGGCATCGAAGCGTCCCAGCCGGATCAGCTCGTAGGCACCGCACTGTTTCAGCAGGGCGACCGCCGCACGGTCCTGCGAGACCGGGCCGAAGTCGGGCAGGCCCAGGCGTGCGCGCAGGTCGTCCCAGGTGCTGCGCAGGAACTGGTAGCGGCCGGCGGCGCTGGACTTGATGCCATAGCGCGGCAGCGACACCAGCACGCGGGGATGGTCGCGGTAGTCGGTGAACAGCTGGCCGCCGACGATGACGTCGTAGCCGCGGTCACGTGAGCGCTGGCCCGGAATGTCGGTGCCTTCGGACACGGCCAGCATGTCCAGGAACGCAGAGACGTTGGTGCCACCGAGGGCGCTGGCTGCAGCGACGGTCATGCGGCCGCTCCCGGTTGCTTGCGCACCAGGGCCAGCAGGGCGTCTATCTGTACGCTCTGCTGGGCGATCTGCGCACGCAGGGCGCTGACCTCACCGCGCAGTTGCCCGATCTCCTGGGCCATTGCCTCGCGTTCGTGCATCAGTCCGTCGGCGCGTGTACGTTCGGCGGCGAGTTGTTCCTGCAGGGTGCGCAGGGTGTTGCTGGTGGCTTCGTCGGCGGTGCGGTCGACCTTGGCTGACGACAGCCACTGGCGCAGCCATAACGACACCGCGATCAGCACGCCCGAGGTCCCGCCCAGATACTTGGCCCAATCCGGCACGCCGGCCAGCAGGTCGCTCTCGTTCATGCGCGTGCGTACCCCTTGAGCAGGGCTGGGTGCACTGCCGGTGGCGGCGCGCTGCGCGCACCGCGCAGGGCGCGCTTGATGGTGGTCTGTGAGACGCCGAACTCACGCGCGACATGGTCGCGCGGCATGCCGCTGGCGACCGCGCGGGCGATCTGCTCACGGCGTTCGTGCGCGCCGGCAGCGAAGCAGGACGCCAGGAACAACAGTTCGCCGCCGAAGTGCGCGACCAGCCGCCGGGCGGCGTCGTGGCCAAGGATGTCGATCAGCCGATGCTGGTCGGGCAGGGTGGAGGGGACGTAGACGATGACGCGGTGACGGCCGGTTGTGCTGGAGGTGGTCGGCGGCCACGCACGCACCAGCGTGAGGGCTGCGGATTCGCCGATGACCTCGGCCAGGGTCTGGATACTGTCGGGCAGGGCGTTCATGGAGGATGTCTTCAGTGGCATTGATCTCCACTGTTGCCATCCCGCCCGCGCAGTCAACACCTTTCATCTACTTTTATATCGGTGCGCTGAAGACGTTCAGCCGTGCGCGAGAACGGGTGAGGAGCACGACCCGCCTGCTTGCAGTGCGCCGTATCCGCTTGCACTGGCCGCTGATGTTTTCCTGTACATCCGTACTCGTTGTCCTCACTTGGCAGGAATAGAGGCAGATCAAGGGGATGGGGCAGGTACAGGGTGAGGACGGCCTCCCCCGCATGGCCTCATGCGCCGTGTACTGGCCAGAAACAAAAAAAGCCCCGGACGATGCCGGGGCTTCAGGACTGCAGGAGGCGCTGGATCAAAGATCGAATACCAGGTTGCCGCCGGTCTTGCGGGGGATGTACCCGGCGTCGCGCAGCCAGCGTGCCGCGTTGACCTGGTCCATGCGCTTGACCGGGAATCGGTTGGCGAACATCAGGAAGCGCGCCACGGTGATCGACTCGCCCTTGCCCTTCAGGGCCGCAAGGGTTTCGACGAACCATGGCGCAGGCGGCTGCTGGTTGCCCGGGCGGGCCACGGTGCGCGCCTGCTGGGCGCTGCCAGCGCCTGCCCGGGCAGTGGCCAGCGTGCACAGCGAGATGAAGATCGCATCCAGGCTCACGTTGTCCTTGCTGCCCTTGGGCTGGGACTTGAACAACTCGATGGCCTTCAGGCGCGTCGACGTGAACTGTTCGACCTCCATGGCGTTTCCTCATTGCGAAATGGGTTGGGGATGCAGGGTGACGACAGGTGTCGTCGGTGATGGGGGATGACCTTACATCATTTTCGCCGATGATGGGTCGTGGCCTGCGGTGGGTTCAGCGGACGGGGCCGCACAGCCGACCCCGATTCCGGCTCAGATCAGGCCGCGCGACAGCAGCTGGTCCAGTGATCTGCGGACCAGATCGGCCGGGGTGCCGACGTTGTCGACTTCGATGTCGACCAGTTCATGCGGCAGCGGTTGCTCGCTGGCATGAAGGTCATTGCTGCAATGGCCCGGGCGGTTGACGCGGATCACGACACCACCGCGGCGGTGGATCGCGCGCGCCTCATTGGCGAAGCGGACGTCGGGTACCAGCCCGCCCTCGGGCAGGCGTGCGAACAGCGAGCGTACCCACAGTTCGGGATGGACGCGGTCACGTCCCCATTCGGTACCGGCGGTCTGCATCAGGTGGCGCGGGGTGAGTTCGGCCAGCCAATCGATGGCGTCCTCCTTGCGGCGGTCCAGTTCATGCAGGGAGAGCCCGAGGAGGGAGGCGACGAACTGGCGCAGTGGGGCCGCGAAGCTGTCGCGTGGCAGCGCCAACGCCGATGCCAGCCCATTGGCGAGTGTGTCCTTGCCCGAGCGCTTGCTGCCGGCGATGCCGATGTAGAGCGGTACGCGCGCGCGCGGTGCCGGCCGCAGGGCGATGCTGCCCAGTGCAGGGCCGGCACGGAACGCGGCCAGTGTGTCGGCAATCATGCGATGACCGCTGTCGGGGGAGGCGGGAATCATGCGGAATCTACTCCTGGAGAAATGCGGCAGGTGCCGGAGGATCAGGAATCGCGACCGGCGAGGCTGCGGGCGCGGAGGATGCGCTGGGTAATGCGACCACCCCGGGCCGCCGCGGCGATCGGGTCAAAGCACAGCATGGCGGTGCGGGTACGTCGGCCGGCAGCAAGGTGGTCGCGGATGGTCCGCTCGGACAGCACCGGTACCCGCTGGTGGATCTGCTGCACGGTCAGCTGCTCACCTTCGAAGGCATGCAGTCGGGGATGAGGCATGGCGGAAGCGCTCCTGGAAGGTGGCGGGCCGATACAGCCATCTTGCCTCTGTAGATGATCTCAGTCAACACCTTTCATCTACTTTCGTCGTGGCGTGGTCGGCCGGGCGGGCTGGCGGTCCACAGCCGTAATGCCGCTGCTGCCAGGCGCTCACGCTCAACCGCGCCGCGTGCGGCCAGGACACCCTCGAGATACTGCTGGCGATGTCGGCGCGGACTGACCGCCGTCCAGCGCCCGTCGTTGCCCATGCGCCGGTAGCCGTCCAGTTGCAGCAGGCGACGTGCTTCGCAGTGCAGGCGACAGTCGTCGCTGCTGCTGTCAACGTCGCGACCATCATGGATGCGTGGCATCTAGAACGGGCCTGCCGCATGCTCGGCGAGAGTGCGTCTGCGCTCTGGCATCAGCCAGACCTTGGCGCGTTCCTTGCCCACCACGCGGGTGCGTACGCCATGGCGTTTGACCACGTAGGCGGCGGCCTCGTTCACCTCGCGACGGTTGGGCTTGTCGATGCCCACCGCGATGACGATCTCTGTGGCGCGGTAATGCGCGCTCCAGTGTTCGGCAGGGAGCGACCAGTCGAAATGGCGATCGATCAGTTCGGCGATCGGCGAGATGGGTTCGTGCTCGCTGTTGGTGGCATTCAGCGCATCCAGTTCCTCGGCACTCAAGTGCCAGGTCTCGCCGCTGCAGTACAACGCATGGGCCTCTGCCCAGACCTGCTGCATGTCGATCCGCGCCGGTTCGCCCAACGCTACAGCGTGCACGGTCCACCAGCGGGTGTTGCCGGTGGCATCGCGCAGGAAGCGTTCGTCGTTGACACTGGCAAACAGGATGGTGCGCCGTGCATAGCGGGATTCGGTGCGCGCGTAGGGGCGGCGGATCTCGTCATGGCTGCGCGAGATGAATGATTTCAGCGCCGCGATATCGGTACGGCGGAAGGTGGCATCGACTTCGCCCAGTTCGACGATCCACTTGGAGATGACCTGCTTGACGCTGTCCTTGTTGGCCGGATCGAGCACCACCCCGTCAGCGATCAGCTGCAGCTCCGCCGGCGCCAGTTGCCGTGCCCAGCGCGTCTTGCCCAGGTTCTGTTTCGAGACGAACGTCAGTACGCCGCGCGCGACCACGCCATCGGGCTCAAAGGCGGCCGCCACGCCGGAGATCAGCCAGCGCCGCATCAGGACCTCCTTCAGCACGCGGCCGTCGGCCATGCGCGTGGACTGGGCTTCCTGCACGGTGTCGAAGAACGCCTGCAGGCGGGTCTGGCCATCCCACGGCCGTGAGGTGATCCAGCTTGCGACCGGGTTATAGGGATTGGCTTCGGCCACCTGGCACAGGTTGGTCTCGAAGCTGGCGGTGGCCATTCCGGCGCGGTGCATGCAATCCATCACCTCGCCCGCCGCGACTTCCTTGGCGTTGTCCACGGTCGTGTGCAGCCCAGGGACCAGAATCTCCAGATCCTTGCGGATGACGTTGTAGCGCACGGTCACACCGGTACGACGGCACAGCTCGGCCAGGTTGCGGGCCGTTGGCAACGGCCGCCCGCGCGCGCTGGTGTCGGGAAACGGGGTGAAAGCATCGAATGCGGACAGGTTGCCAGGCACCTGGTAACGCGCGCTGGCCGATGACGGCGCATCATCCCCCGCCACGTCGTCGCCTGCTGCGGGCGGTGCGGGAGGCAACAGCTGGGTACGCACGGCATCCAGCCCTTCACGCAGATGCAGGTCGTTGAAGTCGGTAGGATGGTCATCGTCGCCATGCAGCGCGGCGAACTCGGGCCAGGCCACGCGGGCATCGATGTCCGCGGCAGCCTGCGTGGCCAGGGTGACGCCCGGGTTGTCCAGCGGCTGCCGCGTCCACTGATCGTTGTCGGCACACAGCACGAACGATGCGTCCGGCATGGCGCCGCGCCAGGCCCGGGCGACCGCACCAAGGTTGCCTGCATCCCAGGCCACCACCACGCACCAGCCCGTGGCCTGGTGGATGGATCCGGCGGTGGCATAGCCCTCTGCAATGGCGATCGGTTGGCCAGGGGCCGGCTTGCCGATGACATGGAAGCAGCCCTGCTTGCGGCCACCGGAAAGGAAGTCCTTGTCGCGGCCAAGTGCTGGATCCACGCGGGGAAAGATCGCCTGCAACGAGACGATACGGCCCGCGGTGTTCATCACCGGCACCAGCAGGACATTGTCGATATGGCGGAAGACCAGGCCATCGCTGTTGCGCACCGGCCACGGCGCCACACGCAGGCCATGTGCGTGGATGCCCTTGCGTACCAGATAGGGGTGCTGGACGTCGGCGGGAATGGCACGGTTCCACAGCACGTTGGCGGCCTTGGCGGCTGCGTCCTCGCGCTCGCGCTGATGCCGCTCGCGCTCGTTGCGGGCCGCTTCCTGGCGTTGCCGGATGGCGCGCTGCTCGGCCGCACTCAATGCGGTCGGCGATTTCGCGCACCAGGCATGGCGGGTGCCGGTCCGCCAGCTGCCGAACTCGCCGGCCGGCACATGGTCTCCAAACAACACGGCCCACCCGTTGCGCGTGCCACGACGGTCGCCTTCCACATGGAAGCGAACCAGGGTGCCATCGGCATTGAGCGCGTCGCGGCCGCGCGCGTCCGGCACGATGCCGTGCGCGTGCATGGCCTGCAGGAACGCGGGAACGATGTCCTGCGTGGGATGCGGTGTGTGCATTCGACGGAGCCCCTGGGAACGTGGATCGGTCCACGGCGGCCGATGGCGGCCAACGTGCTTCGCAGTGTCTGGCGTGCGCAGGTCACGCAGCGGCCGACCGATGCAGTGCGGTCAGGATGTGATGGGAGGTGGTGGCACGGTCATGGTGTCGGAATGCGGCTTCATTTGCAACACCTTCCAGTACCTTGCATCCCTGGGTGTGCTCAGGCCATCCAGTACGCGTTGGAGTTGCGATGACGTTCGCAGATCGCTGTGGTCGCGCCAATGCGTCGCAGTTGGCGAGAACCGGTTTTCGGATGATGCGATCGCCGTCAGCGACGGCCTTCGTTTCTCTCCACCGCGCCTTCGGGCGCCCATGCACAAGGAGCCCGCATGTTTGAAATCCACTGCAACCGCGAACGCCGATCCGCCGCGGATTCCGCGTCGTTGACGGTCGTTGCGACGTTCTCAATCGGTGCGACCACCCCTCGATAAAATACAACCCGCATGACGGACACCATCGACGAAGCGCAGGAAATGGAAGCGCGCCACCTGCAACGCGCCCTGGCCCAGCACGCAACGCGGGCCAGCAACGTTGCCCCTCTCACTCCCATGGGGGAATGCCACAACCCGGACTGCAGCGAAGACTTCGACAACGATCCGGCAAGGCTGTTCTGTGGGCCTGCCTGTGCCGAGCGTTTCGAAGCCATCCATCAACACCGCAACGCATAGGAACAGGGGACATGTCTCTGAACAGCAACGACGCTGGCTTCACCGAACGCATCGCCGGTTTATCGGCCGAGCTCGCCGTGCTGGTGAGCCTGGTGGAGAACCACATCCATCTGCAGCTGGCTGATCTGGCCGACTCGGGTGATGTGGATGCACAGGAGCGATTCGCGGTAGCCGATCCGGAGCGCTGGTTGGAGAACGCCCGCAACAGCCTGCAGGCGGGTGTCATGTTCCTGGAGCGCGCGGTGCAGCAGCCGGCGCGGTTCTAGTCATCCGGTGCGGGGACGGAAGGGGCCGGCCAGGCTGCCTTCCGTCCCCCTCGGGCAGTGGACGATCTCCTGCGCTGGAGGCTGCGTCATAACGTCGCACCGGCGGCAGGGCAACCCTGAACGTGGTCCAAGGTTGGTCGCAGGCCCGTAGAATGGGCGGGTGCGTCGTTCTGTCCTCCACCGCCGGTTCCAGGCCCTGGCATGGCTAGCCATGCTGCTGGTGCTGCTTGCCCCGCTGGTGAGCCGCTGGCTGGCGCATGGTCACGTTGCAGCGGCTGTGCCGATGGCGGCGATGGATCATTCCCAGCATGCGATGGAGGGCCATCACGGGCACCACGCGATGGCGATGCAGCAGGGCGAGGTCGCGAAGAAGCCGCCCGCCGATCCACACGCCGAGCATGAGATGGGCGTGGACTGCGACTACTGCCTGATCGCCGCGCGGCTGATCACCCTGCTGGTGGCGGCATTGCTGCTGCTGGCACCGGTGGCATCGATATGCCATGCGTTGCGGGGTGCAGTGCAGGCGTTGCCGCAGCGGGTCAGCGGCACATTGGGAGCGCGCGGGCCACCGGCCTTCATGGCTGCCTGAGCCACACGCGCAGTGCATTGACCGTCCTTCCATGAGGTTGCCGGCTACGGCCGGCGCCCGCACGCGCGTGTCTGTCCCTTTCTGATTGCTGCCCCGCCACTGCGGGGTGGCCTTGCATGCCGTGAACAAATGAAAACGAGCCCCAACTCCGCGCGCCTGCGCCGGGCGACGCTGCCTGTCATGTGCGCGTTGCTCCTGCACAGCGCCTCCGTACTTGCCGCCGATGCGGCACCGCCGACCACGCTGGATACCGTACGCGTGATCGACACCCGCAGCGGTGAGCTGTCATCCACCGCCAGCGCAGGCTCTGCGTTGGGCCTCAGCGTGCTGCAGACGCCAGCAAGCCTGACCGTGATCTCGCGCGAACAGCTGGAGCAGCGTGGCGACACCAACCTCAACGATGCGATCAGCCGGGCTGGCGCGATCAGCGCCATGCCGCACCCAGGCAATGGTCTGAGTGCGCTGTCCAGCCGTGGCTTCACCGATGGTGCCTCGGTGATGCGCCTGTACGACGGGCTGCGCCAGTACGGGGGCGTGGGCATCACCTTCCCGTTCGATACCTGGTCGATCGAGCGCATCGAAGTGCTGCGCGGGCCGGCTTCGGTGATCCATGGCGACGGTGCGATCGGCGGCGTGATCAACATCGTGCCGAAGAAGCCCACGCGTGGGGCGATCGAGAACGAGGTCAGCGTAACCGTGGGCAGCGAGGACACCGCGCGCCTGGGCTTCGGCAGCGGCGGTGCGCTGACGCCCGAGCTGGCCTACCGGCTGGATGTGAGTGGCAACTACAGCGGTGGCTGGGTTGATCGCGGGCGCAGCAGTGATGCCACCTTCTCCGGCGCACTGGTGTGGCAGCCACGCACGGATCTGCAGCTGACCCTGACCCATGCGCAGGGCCACCAGAAGCCGATGCGCTACTTCGGTACGCCCCTGGTGGATGGCCGACAGTTGGACGCACTGCGCCACCGCAACTACAACGTGGAAGACAGTGACATCCGCTTTCGTGACCGCTGGACCCAGCTCGATGCACTGTGGACGCCGAACGCGAACGCGAACGTGGAATGGCGCACGCGCGTCTACCAGATCGACAGCCAGCGCGACTGGCGCAATGCCGAGGCCTATGTCTACAACCCGCGAACCGGGTTGATCGACCGTTCGGGCAATACCCAGATCACCCACAACCAGGACCAGACCGGCCTGACCTCGACGCTGCGCGTGCAGGGCAGTGTGGGGGGGCTGCAGAACAATTTTGCCGTAGGCCTGGACGCCAACCGTGCGCACTTCAAGCACACCAACAACACCTACGCCGGCAGCTCTGGCCCGGTCGATCCGTTCCATACGGTGCCGGGGCAGTTCGCCAGCGATGCGCCGAACCTGCCGCGCTATCGCAATGGTGCCGAGCAGTACGCGCTGTTCGTGGAAGACCACCTGACGTTGAGCGAGCGTTGGTCGGTGCTGGGTGGGCTGCGCCATGACCGCGCGCGCATCGAACGCACCGATCTGATCAGCGGCCAGAGAGCATTCTCGAAGACCTACAGCAGCACCGGCTGGCGCGCGGGCACCGTGTTCGCGCTGCAGCCGACGCTGAGCCTCTACGCGCAGTACTCACAGGCGGCGGACCCGGTCAGCGGCCTGCTGATGATCAGCCCGGCCAACGGTGCCTTCGACCTGGCCAAGGGACGGCAGGTCGAGGTGGGCCTGAAGCAGGCGTTCGACGGTGGCGAGTGGACGCTGGCGGCATATCGCATCCGCAAGACCGGGCTGCTCAGCCGCGATCCGCTGGTGCCGGATCGCCGTGTGCAGGTGGGGGCGCAGACCTCGCGTGGTATTGAAGCGTCGTTGAACTGGGCCTTCGCGCCGCGGTGGGCGCTCGATGCCAATGCCACGGTGCTGAAGGCAAAGTTCGATGACTTCCTGGAAACCACCGGTTCGCCCCCGGTGCTGGTCTCACGCGATGGCAATGTGCCGCCGAACGTGGCTGAGCGCCTGGCTAATGTGTGGGTGAGCTGGCAGTTCCTGCCCGACTGGAGCGCGGCCGCAGGCGTGCGTTACGTCGGCAAGCGCTACGCCGACAATGCCAACACCCTGGAACTGCCCGGCTACAGCACCACCGACCTGGCGCTGACCTGGCAGGCGTCACCGCGCACGCGGTTGTCGGCGCGCCTGTTCAATGTGTTCGACAAGGCGTACTACGCCACCGCGTACTACACCAGTACCCAATGGCTGCTGGGACCGGATCGGCGCGTCGAGTTCACCGTCGACCATCGGTTCTGAGGGCACTGGCCATGTCGTTGCGTTCCACTGCCAAGCGCTGGACCTATCTGGTGCACCGCTGGCTGGGCATCGGCGGATGCCTGTTGATGCTGCTGTGGTTCATCAGCGGCATGGTGATGCTGTTCATCGGCTACCCGAAGTTGACGCCCGGCGAGCGGCTGGCAGCGTTGCCGGTGCTGGGTGACGCAGGGGATTGGCGAGGACTGTCAGCGCTGCCAGATGCTGTACAGGCCGAACCGGAAGCCGTGGCCCTGACCACGGTGGGCGGTGAAGCGGCGTATGTAGTGCGCAGCGGCAGCAACGTCGGTGCGTGGTCGGTACGGACCGGCCAGGCGCTGCTGCCGGTTTCCGCCCAGCGCGCCGAAGCGTCGGCCGCGCAGTTCGCCGGTGGGCAGGCCTTCGTTGGGGCGATGCGCGTGGATGAGGACCGCTGGACCCATTCGCGCGCGCTGGATGCGCATCGGCCACTGTACCGGGTCGAGGTGGGCGGCGCGCAGCCGGGGGATGTGTATGTGTCCTCGCACACCGGCGAAGTGGTGCTGGACGCGCCGCGCGTGCAGCAGCACTGGAATTACGTGGGTGCGTGGCTGCACTGGCTGTACTTCCTGCGCATGCAGTCGGTCGATCCGGTGTGGACGTGGGTGGTGATCGTGCTTTCAGCGTTGTGCACGGTGGCGGCAATCAGCGGCATCGTGGTGGGTGTGTGGCGCTGGCGCTTCCGTGGGCACTACCGCACTGGCGCGAAGACGCCGTATGTCGAGCCGTGGATGCGCTGGCACCACCTGATCGGGTTGGTGGCAGCGGCATTCGTGTTCACCTGGATCTTCAGCGGCCTGATGTCGATGAACCCATTGGGCGTCTTCAGCAGCACGCGGGAGGCGATCGACAGCGGACGCTATCGTGGCGGCGCGGCAGCCGTGGATGGAATGCTGGGTGAACCTGCGGCACTGCTGGCGGCGGCGGGTGCCAGGCACTTCAGGCCGGTGGAGATCCAGTGGCGGCGCCTCGGCGGCGAGCTGTTCGCAGTGTTGCTGGATGGACGGGGCGATACCCGCATCGTGTCCAGTGAAGATGGAGAGCTGCAGGTCCTGCGGCAACTGCCTGTGGACTGGCTGCGGCAGAGGGCGCGCGCCATGTCCGATGCGCCGATGCAGGCGTTCGCGGTCCAGCATGCAGCAGATGCGTACTTCTACCCACGTGCACCGGAAGCCATGAATGGTGCAGCCGTACGCCGCTTCCCGGTGGCGGTGGCGGACTTCGGTGATGCCGAGGCGACGCGTGTCTATCTCGACCTGGCCACCGGCGATCCGCTGCTGACGATGGGACATCGCGAGCGTGTCGGGCGCTGGTTGTTCTACTTCCTGCACAGCTGGGACCTGCCGGCGATGCTGCGCTTCGACAGCACCCGGTTGGCGGTTCTGCTGCTGTTGAGCGTTGCGGGTACGGCGTTGTGCGCGACGGCCGTGGTGATTGGCTACCGCCGGTTGCGGATGAAGTTGCGGCCAGGGCGGCGCTGATGTCGCAAACTACATCCGCAGCCAACGGGTAGACACCGCCACAAGCAGCAAGGCCATGGCCACGCCGATGAACGCAGCGATCAGACCGAAGTGGTTGGCGGCGAAACCGATCAGTGCCGGGCCGGCGAGGATGCCGGCAAAACCCAGCGTGGAAACGGCGGTGATCGCCAGCGCGCCGGGCATGCGGTTCTGATGGCCGGCCAGCGAGAACAGCGCCGGCGCGATGTTGGCGCAGCCGAGGCCGACCAGCACGTATCCGGCCAACGACATCTGCCACGGCGTGACCAGGGTCAGCACCAGCACGCCGCTGGCAGCGAGCAGAGCACCGAACACGATCGCGCGCTGGCGTCCCATGCATGAGACCAGTGCATCGCCGAACAGACGGGCGACGGTCATGGTCAGGGTGAAGGTCACATAGCCGATACCGGCGAGGCTGGCGTCGACGCGACGCACATCGCTGAGAAACACCGCGCTCCAGTCCAGCATCGCGCCTTCGCCGAGGAAGGCAACGAAGGCCAGCACGCCGATGAACAGCACGATGCCATGTGGCAGGGCCAGCATCGGTGTGTCGTGCGGCATGCGTTCGCTGTGCCAGTACGTCGCCGACAACAGCATCACCAGCAGCATGGCGCCGACACCGATCAGCACCGATGCCAAGGGCGGCAACTGTGCGGACAGCAGCACGGTCATGGTGGCCGCACCGAGGAAGCCGCCGATGCTGAAGAAGGCATGGAAGCCGGACATCATCACGCGACGCGCCTCGCGCTCGACGATCACTGCCTGTACGTTCATCGTGCAGTCCATCGCGCCCACGGCCGCACCGAACACGAACAGCACCACGCCCAACGTCCAGGCCGAGTCGGCTTGGGCCAGGCCGGGCACGGTCAGGCAGATCAGCAGGCTGCTGGCCACCATCACCCGGCGGCAACCGAGGCGCGCGGCCAGCACGCCGGACAACGGCATCGCCAGCAGCGAACCGGCACCGAGGCAGAGCAGCACCAGCCCCAGCGTGGCGTCGTTGATGTCGGTGCGCGCCTTGGCGAATGGCACCAGCGTGGCCCACAGCGCGGTGGCGAAGCCGGGAATGAAGAACGCAGCGCGGGTCGCGTGCTGTTCGGCACGCGCGCGGTTGGCAAGGTACATGAGCGGTACGGTCAGGGGGGCGTGGGGTGCACCGCGATACCGGCGGCGCGGAAGCGTGCTGCCAGGGCGGGCGGTGCGGTGGTGGTCAGCACCAGGTCGTCAATCTCGTCCAGGCTGGCGATCTGCCAGTTGCCGCGGGCACCGAGCTTTTCAGTGGTAGCGGCAACGATGACGCGGCTGCTGCACGCCACCATCGCGCGCTTCAGCGTGGCTTCTTCCGCATCCATCGCCCACACACCCGTATCGCCGTCCACCGCGCAGGGGCCGGGCAGGTACACATCGGCACGCAGGCGCTGCACCTGGGCCATCGCTTCGGCACCGACCGCACCGCCACCGCTGGCCAGGCGGCCGCCGATCAGCTGCACCGAGGTGCCTTCAAGCAGGCTGGCGGCGGTGGCGATCTGCGGGGCATTGGTGATCACCGTCAGCCCGATAGCGGCCGGCAACTGCTGGGCGATCGCCAGATTGGTCGAGCCGGCATCGATCAGTACGACCTGGCCGGGTTGCAGCAGCGCGCAGACGCGGGCGGAGAGCTCGGCCTTGTCGCCGCGGTCGCGCGTCAGGCGCTCGCGCAGCGGGCGTTCCTTCGGTGGCGGCAATACGGCGCCGCCGTAGACGCGCTGGCACAGGCCCTGGGCGGCGAGTTCGCGCAGGTCGCGGCGGATCGAATCTTCGGAAACGGCATAGCGGCGCGCCAGTTCGGCGGCCACCACGCGGCCCTGCTCGCGCAGTTCCTCGAGGATCTGCCGGGTGCGCTGGGCGGGAAGTGGGCTGGGATCGGAGCTCATGACGCAAGTCTGCACATTCGTGCATAAACATGCAAGAACGTGCATTCGGCATGTGGGGGTGCAAGGCGGCGACGGCCCTGCCGGCGATCTGGGGCCGCGGGCCTTCGGATCGCCTGCGGAGCACGGCATCATGGCGGGGCCCCTGGCATGGAATCCCCGATGTCCCCCACCGTTCACCGCAGGCTGCGCATCGGCGCGGACCAGTACACCGGCCAGAAAGTGGTCGACCAGCAGTTCCACGAATGCGATTTTTCCGGCGCCGACCTGACCGGTACCGAGTTCATCAACTGCAGCTTCTATGACGCCGACACCCGCGCGGGCTGCCGCTTCAATGGCGCCACGCTGAAGGAAGCCGGCTTCCGCAGCTGCGACATCAGCATGTGCCACTTCAGCTTCATCAAGGCGCTGGGCCTGGAGATCAGCGAGTGCCGCGCGCAGGGCGCTGATTTCAGCAACGCCAGCTTCATGAACCAGATCACCACGCGCAGCTGGTTCTGCAGTGCCTTCATCAAGAAGTCGAACCTGCGCTACGCCAATTTTTCGCGGGTGACGCTGGAAAAGTGCGAACTGTGGGAGAACCGCTGGGATGGTGCGAACGTGAGTGGCGCCAGCTTCGCTGGCTCGGACCTGTCCGGTGGCCAGTTCGAAGGCATCGACTGGAACAGCGCCAACTTCACCGACTGCGACCTGACCAACTCCGAGCTGGGCGAGCTGGACCTGCGCAGCACCAATCTGCGCGGCGCCACGCTGGATGTGCAGCAGGTGGCGCTGTTGATGCAGCGCATCGGCATCACGATGGTGCCGTAGGCATCACCCGGCGTAGGCGACCCAGCCCTTGAAGCTGAAGCCCGCGTAGAACAGCTCCACGCCGTCGAAACCTGCCTCCTGCAGCAGGGCGACCTCCTGCTCGGGGGCCAGCAGCGGCAGCCGTTCGGCAATCGCCTCGATCGCGCGTTGTGTGTCGGCGCGGGCAACGCCGGAGGCTTCGGCAAACGCGGCATAGCGTTGCAGCCAGCGCCGCTTGCCGGCCGCGTCCTGCGGCACGCTGTGGTGGGCCACCACCAGTGGCGCACCCGGATGCAGGCGCCTGTGCAGCTCGCGCAGTGTGTGCAGGCGCTGCGCGGTATCAAGGAAGTGCAGGGTCAACAGGCAGCTGGCACCGTCGAAGCGCAGGTCCGGAGCGTCGTCGATGTAGCCTTCCAGCAGCTCCACGCGCGACATCAGCGGGCCCAGTGTCTGCTCGGCCAGGGCGAGCATCGGCGCGGCCGGATCTACCCCCAGCAGCTGCCAGCCCGGTTGCGCTTCGGCAAAGGCCTTCAGCTCCAGCCCGCCGCCGGCACCCAGCACCAGCACGCGGCCCTGTGCGGGAACCCGTTCGGCCAGCAGCAGGCGGCTCATCTGCTGCAGGGCGACAAAGCCCGGCACCTGGCGCAGTGGACCTTCGGCGTAGCGGGCCACCGCCTGCGGATCGGAGAACGAAGACATGCGCGGATTCCTGCTGCGGGGGACATACCACTGTAGCGCGGCGTGCAAGTGGCATTGCATGCTGGTGCTGCTTTGCCTAAGGTGCGCGCCTGCCTGGAGCTGAAGGTCACTGCGAATGGATCACTGCTCACCACCGATGCCGTCGGCCGAGGCTTTTGAGCTGGCGCTGTCGTTGTTGGGGAAGGAGGACGTCGATGAGGGGCGGGCCGAACGGGACCTGGTCGCCGCTGGCATCGATGCCGGGTTTGCGCGCCGTCTGTTGATCTGGCTGCCGGAAGCCTTTGCCATGGCCCTGATCGGGCATATGGAACTGGAGCTGCAGCTGCCGCGTACCTTCAGCGCACACGATGAGCAGGGCTTCCTGCATGAACTTCCGCTGCACTGCGAGCCGATATTCGCGGAGGGTCTTGAGCGTGCCTTGATGATGTATCACCAGGGACCACGCGGCGCCTTCAAGGCGGTCTGTCAGCGCAGTTCGTCGCTCAACGCGGTCGACAATGCCTTGAACGCGGGCGCCGATCTGAAAGGCGCAGTGCTTTCGGGCCCGGAGCTACTGGAAATCCCGGCGGAGACCTATCTGCGGGGCGACTGACCGTCGACACTCTCGGGCAGGTATCCGGCGTGGCGCAGCGCCCGTGCCAGCACCTGCCAGATCCGTGGGTCCTGGCACTGCGAGACGTTGAAGCGCACATAGTCGGCCGCGCGCTGCGATTGGCTGAAGGCGTTGCCCGGAGCCAGCACGATGCCTTCGCGCAGGCATTGCCGTGCCAGCGCAGCGGCGTCGCGGCCATCGGGGAGCTGGCACCAGAGGAACAGGCCGGCTTCCGGCTGCAGCCACGGGCTGATGCCCAGCGTGTGCAGTTTCCGCAGTGTGTTCCGGCGCGCATCAGCCAGGCGCGAGCGTACCGATTGCATGTGGCGGCGATAGCCGCTGTCGGTCAGCGCGATGTGCATCAACTGCATCGCCAGATGGCCGCCGCCGAAGCTGGTGGCCAGCTTCAGATCGGTCAGCGCTTCAATCCAGTCGTGGCGCGTGGCGATGTAGCCGCAACGCGACGCCGCCGACAGCGTCTTGGAGAAGCTGCCGACGTGGATCACCCGCGAAAGCCCGTCCAGCGCAGCAAGGCGCGGTGCCGGCTGCAGTTCGAAGTCGGCGAAGATGTCGTCTTCGATGATGATCAGTTCGCTGCGTTCGGCCAGGCCCAGCAGGCGGTGCGCGGTGCTGGCCGCTAGCACCGCGCCGGTCGGGTTGTGCAGGCCGGAATTGGTGATGTACAGCCGCGGCGAATGTGCCTGCAACGCCTGCGCGAATGCTTCAAGATCCGGGCCGGTGTGCGTGTAGGGCACACCCACCGCCTGCACCTGGTGCGCCTTCAGCAGGGCGTGGTAGTTGAAATAGCTCGGGTCGTCGACCAGCACACAGTCGCCGGGCTTGAGCAGGAAACGGCAGATCAGGTCGACCGCGTGCGTACCGGATTCGGTCAGCAGGATCTGCTCCATCGGTGCGTCGATTCCCAGTGCAGCTGCACGTCGCTGCAGCAGATGGCGCAGCGGTGGAAGGCCGAGCGGGCCGGCGTAGTCGACCAGGTGGGGAGCATCGCCGCGCGCCAGCCGACGCAGGCCTCGGCGCATGCCGTCGTGGTACAGCCAGTCGCTGGGCATCCAGCCGCAGCCCGGCTTGAGGTGCGCGGGCGGTGTTTCCAGCGATTGCCGCGACACCCACAGCGGGTCCACCGCGCGGTCCAGGCGTGGTTCCATCTCGGCCAAGGCAAGCGGTGCGGCCGGTCCACTGACATAGAAGCCGGAACCGGCACGCGCGCTGATCAGCCCTTCAGCGGCAAGGCGCTCGTAGGCTTCGACCACGGTGGAGACCGACACGCCCATCGCCGCCGCCTGCGCGCGTACCGAGGGCAGGCGCGAGCCGGCGCCATCCACCCGCGTGCCGATGCGGGTGCGGACGGTCTGGATGACCGATTCGATACGGGTAAGCGGGCGCGTCATAGTGAAAGTGTGCTGGAAGTGTGGGCAGTACAGTTATTTGAAACTGTACTGGATTGTAGCTGGGGAGCGCGGGCCGCAGGTGCTTCCATGGAGATCCCGCCGGGCACCGCCCGGCACCCCAGGAGTACAGGCGTGGAACGGTCGGCGAGTGGTTGGATCAATGGCTTCATCGGTGTGGTGATCTTTGCGGGCTCGTTGCCGGCCACCCGCCTGGCCGTGCTGCAGCTGGACGCCGGGTTCGTCACCGCCGCACGCGCCACCATCGCCGCCATACTCGGCCTCGGCCTGTTGCTGCTGTTGCGCCAACCCTTTCCGCGACGCAGCGACCTGCCCGGGTTGGCGGTGGTCAGCCTTGGCGTGGTGGTCGGCTTCCCGCTGCTGACCGCGCTTGCCCTGCGCCACGCCTCATCAGCGCACACCATCGTGTTCCTCGGCCTGTTGCCGCTGAGTACTGCGGTGTTCGGCGTACTGCGCGGTGGCGATCGGCCGCGCCCGGCGTTCTGGCTGTTCTCGCTGCTGGGCAGTGCCTGCGTGGTCGGCTATGCCGCGCGCAACGGCATTGAGGCCTCGCTGCAGGCCGACCTGCTGATGCTGGCGGCGATCGTGGTGTGTGGACTGGGCTACGCGGAAGGCGGTCGGCTCGCCCGCCATCTCGGCGGCTGGCAAGTGATCAGCTGGGCGCTGCTGCTGGCACTGCCGGTGATGCTGCCGCTGACGGTGCTGATGCGCCCGCCCTCGTTCGTTGAGGTGGGGGCATCCGCGTGGTGGGCGCTGGGCTACGTGGCGGTGTTCAGCATGCTGCTCGGGTTCCTGTTCTGGTATCGCGGGCTGGCCCAGGGCGGTATCGCCGCGGTCGGCCAGCTGCAGCTGCTGCAACCGTTCTTCGGCCTGGCGCTGGCTGCGCTGTTGCTGCATGAAGCGGTCAGCGTCAGCATGGTGCTGGTGACCGTGGTCGCGGTGATCTGCGTCGCCGGCGCGCGCCGTTTCAGCCGCTGAACACAAACGGGGACGGAGCGTCGCGGAAAAGGTGTGCGGCAGCATAATCGATGAACACCCGCAGGCGTGCACTGGGATGGCGCCCACCGGGCCATAGCAGCGAGAACTGCCCCGGGTGCGTGGGCAGTGCAGGCAGCACCTGTTGCAGACGGCCATCGGCCAGCGCGTCGGCTGCGAGGAAGTCAGGCATCCAGGCCAGGCCCATGCAACCGATCGCAGCGGCCAGCACGGCCTCCATGTTGTTGCATGTCATCGCCGTGGGAAGGCGCGCTCCGGCATCGCGTTCGATGCCCGGCAGCTGCCACGGGTGCAGTTTTCCGGTGGTGGGGTAACGGAAGCGCAGCGCGGTATGCAGGCGCAGGTCGCCCACATCGCCGGGAGTACCGTGCGCCTGCAGGTAACCAGGCGCCGCACAGAGCACGAAACGAAACCCGCCCAGCCGCCGTGCGGTGAGGCTGGAATCGGCCAGTTCACCGCTGCGTATCACCGCATCCAGGCCTTCGCTGACCACATCAACGATGCGGTCGTTGAAGTCCAGTTCCAGCTGCACCTGCGGGTAGCGCTGCTGGAACCCCGGCAGTACCGGCAACAGGAAGCGGTAGCCGATGGTGGGCAGGCCGATACGCAGCAGTCCACTGGGTGCGTGCTGGCGCTGCGCCAGGTCGGCCTGAGCTTCGGAAAGCTCGTCCAGCGCACGCCGGCAGCGCTGCAGCAGCAGTTCGCCTTCGTCGGTGAGGTGCACGCGACGGGTGGTGCGCTGGAACAGGCGCGTGCCGAGTTCCTGTTCAAGGCGGGCGATGCGCTTGCCGACCGCCGACGCGGACAGGCCGAGTACACGTGCAGCACCAACGATGCTGCCGGCCTCCGCGGTGCGGACGAAGGCGAGCAGGGCAGAGATGGAGTCCATGTAGTCATGATTGCGGAACATCTGGCTGTAATCAATGTCCATCCAGCCTGTTTTTCAGGAATAGCGGCCTGCCCATCATCAATACCCCTGATGGATGGAGGCCCGCATGGTCCCGGTTTCGATGCTCCCCTTACCTGTCAAGGCGCAGCAGCGCTGGACCCTGCTTGCCGTCTGCCTGGCCGCACTTGCGTTGCCGTTGTCCTTCTCGGCCGGTGCGGTGGCGGTGCCCGCGCTGGCCCGTTCCGCGGCGTCGTCGCCCACGGCGCTGGCCTGGGTGACCAACGCCTTCATGCTCACCTTCGGCAGCTTGTTGCTTGCTGCCGGTGGCCTGGCCGACCGCTATGGTCGACGACGATTGTTCCTGCTGGGCACGGCGGGTTTCACCATCGCCACGGTTGTCGTCTACCTTGCTCCCACGCTGCTCTGGCTGGATCTGGCGCGCGGGTTGCAGGGCGTTGCCGCCGCAGCGGCGTTGGCATCCGGCACGGCGCTGCTGGCACAAGCCTGGCAGGGGCCGGCGCGTGCCCGGGTCTTTGCGCTGCTGGGCACGACGTTCGGCACAGGGCTGGCGTTGGGGCCGCTGCTCGCGGGCCTGCTGCTGCAGGCGTTGGGATGGCGCAGTGTGTTCGCCGCGGGCGGCGTGCTGACGTTGACCGCCTTCGCATTGGGCGCGCGCGCGTTGCCTGAAAGCCATGGCGAACGCGGGCGGCTGGATGTTGGCGGCATGCTGGGCTTCAGCCTGATGCTGGCGGCGTTGACGCTGGCTCTGCTGTGGCTGGGTGAATTTGGCCTGCATGCCATGCGCGTGCAACTGGCGCTGCTGGCGACGCTGTTGCTGGGCGGGGTGTTCGTCTGCATCGAACGACGGCACCGCTCACCGTTGCTGGACCTCTCGTTGTTCGCGCAACCGGCGTTCCTGGGTGTCCAGCTGCTGCCAGTCGCGACTTGTTTCGGCTACGTGGTGCTGCTGGTGGTACTGCCTCTGCAGTTGCTGGGCGTGCATGGACAGAGCACGACATTGGTCGGGCTGCAGATGCTGGCCTTGTCTGCGCCGATGCTGGCGCTGCCCTTGCTGGCCGCGCGCTGGGCGGAGCGCGTGGGAAGTGCGCGGCTTTGCACGTTGGGACTGCTGGTCTGTGCCTTTGGCCTGTACCTGCTGTCGCGGCAGGCATCGCACCCGTCGCCGTCTCAGTGGGTACCGTTGCTGATGCTGGTCGGCGCCGGGACGGCGTTGCCGTGGGGCTTGATGGATGGGCTGTCGGTCAGCGTGGTACCGGTGCAGCGTGCGGGCATGGCCGCCGGCATCTTCGGAACCGTGCGGGTGGCGGGCGAGGGCATTGCACTGGCCGCGGTGACGGCCTTGCTTGCGCTGTTGATCGGTCATCAGCTGCAGGGAGCATCGCCGGCATCGCTGGCGCGTGCCGGTGCCTATCTGGCCACGGGGGCATGGGAACAGGCGCAGGCACTGCTACCGGCGATGAGCCGCATGCAGCTGCAGCACGCCAGTAGTGAGGCGCTGGCAACACTGCTGCGTGTACTGGCGCTGCTGACCGCCGCATGTGCTGTGTTGTTGCACCTGTTGCTGCGGAAACGTAAAGACGCGTTGGTCGGGCGTACTGCGTAGCAGGCTCATCGCCCGCCTTCGCCGTCATCCCGTTGTCGTGTCCCGCTCACGCAGCCTATGCCCACCCGGGTCTAGGCTTGGTCGTCCCCGTCCCCCACGGAGACCTGCCATGTGGCTGCTCGATCATCTCTGGCCTGGCCGTAGACCTCTGCCTCCCCCGGTCACGGTCCAGGCGCAGGCCACACCGCGCCGGCCGTGGCTGAAGCGGCCCGCGCGGGCTGGCCGCAGTGGCATGGCACCGTGGCAGAAGGTTGCCGCACCACCACGGCGCACGCGTCACTAGGCTAGTCGGTCGGCGGGGTGGTTGACCCCGTCGTTCACCGGAATGATGCCCAGTGCAAACGGGTCGATGCCTTCCAGGCAGGCCACGTTGTACCCGAACTGGTCAGGGTTGGAGCGGCGCCGGTGGTGGGTGTAGATGCCACACACACCGCAGAAGTAGTGCTCGGCCACATGGGTGTTGAACTGGTACTTCTGCAGGTGATGCTGCCCGCGTACCACCTGCAGGCCCTGGCGGGTGACGCTGGCGGCAATGGCGCCACGGCGCCGGCACATCGAGCAGTCGCAGCGGCGGGGATCGACGATGCCGTCCGGCAGGTCCAGCAGCAGCTCGACCGTGCCGCAGTGGCAGGTCGCACGGTGCTGGGGTTGGACCGGAACGCCGGCCACGGAAGTGATGCCCATCGTTGCTCCTGTGAGGTGAACCTGGCCGCAGAGGCCGCCGCCGACGGTGCGCCGGCCTGCCTGAACGGGCCGTAGATGCCACGGTGAACCCGCTTGTGGCTAACTATGCGGCTTCAAGACCGCGACAGGATGCCAGTGAAAGCCGCAGGACGATGGATGACAGGAAGTGTCATGGCGCTGCTGGCGCTGTGGGTGACTGGGCTGCTGGCCTATCAGTTGCCGGGGCCGGGCTGGCTGGCCACCGGCGTCGCCGGGCTGTGGCTGCTGGTTGCGCTGTGGGCGTCGTGGCGGGTCGCGCGGGGCCGTGCCTCGCGCCGCCTGGGTCTGGCGTTCGGGGCATCGCTGGCACTGGCCGGCCTGTGGTGGCTGCTGCTGACCCCGCGCCAGGACCGGTTGTGGGCCGATGACGTGGCCCAGCGCCTGCACGTGGTGTCCTTCGATGGCCGCCACGTCGTGCTGGACAACGTGCGTGACTTCAGCTGGCGGACCGAAACCGACTACGACGCACACTGGGTACGCCGCGAGTACGACCTGGACCAGCTGCGCTCGGCCGACCTGGTGCTGTCGTACTGGATGGGCCCGGCGATCGCCCACACCCTGATCTCGTTCGGCTTCGAGGATGGACGCCACGTGGTGTTTTCGCTGGAGATCCGCAAGGAGCGCGGTGAGTCGTTCTCGGCGCTGGGCGGCTTCTTCCGCAAGTTCGAGATGACCCTGGTGGCTTCGGAGGAGACCGACATCATCCGCACCCGCACCAACGCCCGTGGCGAACATGTCTACCTGTACCGCCTGCACGGCATGGACCGCGCGCAGCTGAAGGAACTGTTCGCTGCGTATATCGCGCAGGCGCGCGAGCTGGATGCGAAGCCGGGCTTCTACAACACGCTGACCAGCAACTGCACGACCATCGTCTTCGACCTGGCCCGGCATATCGCACCGCGCCTGCCGCTGGATTACCGCCTGCTGCTGTCCGGTTACCTGGCCGAGTACGCGCAGGAGGTCGGTGCGCTCACGCCGGGTGTGCCGTACACCGAACTGCATGCCAAGGGCCGCATCACCCAGCGCGCGCTGGATCTCGGTGATGGCGCCAATTTCTCCACCGTAATCCGCCAGGGCGTGCCCGGCACCGAGCAGGACCCGCAGTAATGACCCAACTCTTTCTGACCCGCTGGCAGCGCCTGCTGCCGGTGTTGTTCGCCGCCTTCCTGCTGCTGGGAAGCAGCGGCTGCGCGATGGTCACCGTCAAGCAGGTCAAATCCAGCGATTCGCTGGTCAACAAGCGCGCGGATGTGCTCAACACCGGCAAGCTCAGCCCGGCCGCGCGTGAAACGCTCAGCGCAGCGGGCCTGGACGAATCGCAGTGCGAGAAGGACTTCCTGGTCTGCCGCAGCACACTGCTGATGACCGACGACCTCAACGTCGAACAGCGCCTGTCGGCATTGTCCGAGTTGTGGGTGAAGGCCGCGCTGGCGCTGACGCCGAAGAAGACCGCTGCCGGTGATCCGCCGATGAGCGATGCGGCGCTGGATGCGTGGCTGGAGGCCGCGCGCTATGCGTACGCGTACCTGTTCTACAGCGGCCGCTCGCCGTCCGATCGTGCCTTCGAGGACCGGCAGACACAGGTGCGTGACTACTACAACTACGCGGCCGAAAAGGCGGCAGTGGTGTTGTTCGTGCGCGCGCGTGCCGCTGCACTGGCCGGCGAGGACTATACGAAGCCGATCACGGTTGGCAGCTGGTCGCTGGCGTCCAACTACCAGCAGCTGGGTCTGAAGAGCATTCCCGCGCAGCTGGTTCCGGCCGGCACCGTCAGCTTTGTCGGCCTGCGCAGCACCTATCGCCGCGATGGCTTCGGTGCCGAGCTGGTGATGGTGATGGATCCGCCGAAGCTGGTCGCACCGGTGATCGCGCCGGATGGCCCGAAGGCCGAAACCACGCAGGACGACGAGAACGACGAGCGTCGTGGCCGCCGCCATCGCCATGACGATTCGGTGCCCGAGTTCAGTGAGATGTCCTCAATCAACGTCACTGCGCTGCTGCGGTTCGAAGGCAGCAGCCTGGAAGACGTGATGCGCACGCGCCGGGTCGAGCTCGATGCCTATTCGCCGGAAGCCACCGAGCGCATCACCCTGCACGGCGAGCAGGTGCCGCTGGCCGGCAACTTCACTGCCGCCTACGGCCTGTGGCTGGCGCAGAGTGGCTTCGCCCGGCAGTCGCTGCGCACCCTGTTCGGCATGAGCGAGGGCATCGGCGAACCGCACATCTACCTGATGCAGCCGTGGGACCCCAACCGCCGCATCATCTTCATGCTGCACGGCCTGGCCAGCAGCCCGGAAGCCTGGGTGAACCTGGCCAACGAGATTATGGGCGACCCCGAGCTGCGCCAGCAGTTCCAGGTGTGGCAGGTCTATTACCCGACCAATGCACCGATCGCGCTGAACCGCTACGAGATCGCCAATGCGTTCAACGACACGCTGAAGCATTTTGATCCCAACGGCAGTACGCCTGCATCGAAGGACATGGTCTACATCGGCCACAGCATGGGCGGCGTACTGGCCCGGCTGCTGGTGAGCGATTCGGGCGACGTACTGTGGAACGACCTGTTGGCCAACTACGATCTGAAGGGTGAACGGTTGAAGCGGGTGCAGAACAAGCTGGGGCCGCTGCTGCATTTCAAGGCACAGCCGAACGTGGAGCGTGCGATCTTCATCGCTGCCCCGCACCAGGGCACCGATATCGCCGGCAACAAGGTCGGGCGCCTGATCGGGCGCCTGGTACGCCTGCCGCTGACCATCCTCGGCAAGTTCGAGGATGTATTCATGGCGCTGGCACAGGCCGAGCAGCAGGTCGACGGCACCGCCAAGCCGAAGATCCCGAACAGCATCGACAACCTCAAGGCCAGCGATCCGTTCGTGAAGGCCGCCGCACAGTTGCCGATCGAAGCCGGCCTGAAGTACCACTCGATCATCGCCCAGCGCAAACCGGAGCTGCCGGTGCAGAAGTCCGATGACGGGCTGGTGCCGTACTGGAGCGCGCACCTGCCGGGTGCGTTGTCGGAGAAGGTGATCATTTCCGGCCACAGTGTGCAGGAGACCCCGCAGGCAGTGCTGGAAGTGCGGCGCATCCTGCACCGGGACATTGATGATGTGGGAGCCGACAGAACACCCTGACCGCTGCGTTCGCCGGGCGTGGCCCGGCGGAATCCCTCCGGCGGCGCTACACCCGTCGCGCGATCACCGTGGCCAACACCGCCAGGCCGAAGGTGATGGCCAGGCACAGCAGGTAGCCGGTGTGCGGGGCGCTTTCCACGAACAATGCGAACAATGCACCGGAGACCGCCAGCGCGGTGGTCACCGACAGGGCCTCGCTCAGCTGCAGTGCCGAGGTGTTGGCACCCTGCTCCTGCGGCGCCGACAGCGACAGCGTCAGCACCGACAGGCTTGCATAGATCATGCCCATGCCGAAGCCGGTCACGGCCCAGCCGAGCAGCGACACCGGCAGTGGCACCACGTTGAACAGCACTGCCAGCGTGGCGGCGATGCCGACTGTCATCATCGTCGTGCCGGCCTGCAGCAGTTGCTGGCGTGACCAGCCACGCTGCTGGTGGCCCTGCAGCCACGAGCCGGCGAACCAGCCCAGTGCGCCAAGACTGAGCACGGCACCGGCCCAACTGGGCGAAAGGCCACGTTCGCGCTGCAGCAGCAACGGCAGGTAGGCCTCGCAGGCAAAGAACGCGGCCGCCGCGATGCCACGCAGCGCGATCACGCTGGGCAGGCCACGACGCAGGACCAGTGTGCCGGCCGGCAGCAGTCGATGTACGCAGAACAGCAGCGCCAGCATCGCCACACCGATGCAGAGCAGGGCGGGCAGGCCCTGTTGCTGACCGCCGAAGTACAGCAGCAACGCGGCCAGCGAGGCTCCGCTGGCCCAGCGCACCACCTTGCCGCGTCCATCGTCGGCGGTGCTGGCGGGACTGCGCTGCATGCGCGCCAGCGCGGGGCGCAGCAGCAGGGCCGCCGGAACCGCCAGCAATGGCACCGCCAGGAACACCCAGCGCCAGCCCAGGTGCTGCACGATCAGGCCGCTCAACGCCGGGCCGACCATCGAGGGCACCACCCAGCCGGCCGAGAACGCGGCGAATACCTTCGGGCGCAGGTGTTCGGGATAGCTGCGCCCGACCATCACGTACAGCGAAACCGAGATCGCGCCCGCACCCAGGCCCTGCAGCAGGCGCCCGGCCACCAGCATGCCCATGCGCATCGCAAAGCCGGCCAGCAGCAGGCCCAGCACGAAGCAGGCCAGGCCGTACCATAGCGGCCTGGCGGGCCCATGGCGGTCGGCCCAGCGTCCGGCCAGGGTCATGCCGATCACGCTGGTGGCCAGGGTGCCGCCGAACGCCAGCGCATACAGGCGCAGGCCGTCCAGCGCTTCGGCCACGGTGGGCATGGCGGCTGCCACCGCCAGGGCCTCGAAGGCATGCAGCGCGACCAGCGCCACCATGCCGATGGTGGTGGCGCGGTAGCGCGGGGACAGGATCGACGTATCGGACGATGCGATGGCGTCGGCGGGCGAGAGGGTCGGGGTCATACCGGTCAGATGCGGGCCGCGCTTGTCAACTGGCGGCGAAGATAGCAGCATGACACCTCAACAGCAGTTGAGGTCAAGCAATGGTGTCCCAGGAACTGAGCGTGGGCGAAGTCGCCCAGCGCAGTGGCGTGGCGGTTTCCGCGCTGCATTTCTACGAGCGCAAGGGGCTGATCAGCAGCCTGCGCACCTCGGGCAACCAGCGCCGCTACAGCCGCGACGTGCTGCGCCGGCTGGCTGTGATCCGCGTGGCGCAGCGCGTGGGCATGCCGCTGGAAGCGGTCGGCCGTGCCTTCGAAAGCCTCCCCGAGGGCCGCGCACCGACCAAGGCCGATTGGGCCAGGCTGTCTGCGCGCTGGCGCACCGAGCTGGAAGAACGCATCCACATGCTGCAACTGCTGCGCGACGAACTGACCGGCTGCATCGGCTGCGGCTGCCTGTCGCTGCAGCGCTGCCGCCTGGCCAACCCCGAAGACGTCCTCGGCGAACGCGGCGACGGCCCGATGCGCTGGGAGTGACCCGCGAAAAGGGGACGGAGGGGATTAAGTCGTTAATGCACAAACGACTTAATCCCCTCCGTCCCCTTTTTTCTTACCAGACCGTGATCGTTTCGCCGCTCTGGATGCCTTCCACTGCGCGCTGGAAGGCCAGTGCGGCGCGTTGCGCGCTTACCGCTTCGAAGCCAGGGAAGTAGGGGCCGTAGGCGGCCATCGATTCGATCAGCACGTTCGGGCTGACCACGTTGATGCGCAGGCCGCGTGGCAGCAGCTCCAGTGCGGCGGCGCGCACGAAGCCTTCCAGTGCGGCATTCACTGCAGTGGCGTTGACGCCATCGCGGATCGGCTGTGCGCTGACGATGCCGCTGGTCAGGGTGATCGAACCGCCTGCGTTGAGGTGGTGCTGCGCGGCCAGTGCCAGCCGCACCTGGCCCAGCAGCTTGTCCTGCAGGCCGATGTTGAACTGCTCGGGCGTCATCTCCTGCAGCGGGCCGAAGTGCAGCTTGCCAGCGGTTGAGATCACCGCATCGACCGGGCCGGTACGCGCGAACAGTTCGGCGACGCTGGCGTCGTCGGTCAGGTCGACGCGCAGTTCGCCGCTGTTGCGGCCGGCGGCGAGAATCTGATGCTGCTGGCCGAGCTGGTGGGCGACTGCCTGGCCGAGGGTGCCGCTGGCACCGACGAGGAGGATCTTCATGGCCGTTCCTTGCGTGAGGGAGTGAGCGCAGTCTGCGCCGTCACAGTGGGGTTAGGTAAGCGGCGTATGCTTCGCAGATTCCTAACTCTGGATTAGTAATGGACACCCTTCGCTGCATGCAGGCGTTCGTCGCCGTGGCCGAGCGTGGCAGCTTTGCAGCGGCCGCCGAACAGCTGCAGGTGTCGGCGGTGATGGTCGGCAAGTACATCCAGCAGCTGGAGGCGCACCTGGGCACCGCGTTGCTGCAACGGAACACCCGCCGCCAGCGCCTGACCGAAGCCGGCAGTGCCTACCTGGCCGGGTGCCGGCAGGTGCTGGAGCAGGTGCAGCAGGCCGAAGCCGACGTGGCCGGCCTGCAGGTTCAACCGCGCGGGCTGCTGCGGGTCAGCGCACCCACCACCTGGGGCAGCTGCGTGCTGGCGCCACAACTGGCCGGCCTGCTGCGCGCGCAGCCGCAGCTGAACGTCGAACTGGATCTGAGCAACCGCCGTGTGGATCTGATCGAGGACGGCTTCGACGTGGCGATCCGGGTCGGGCCACTGCCGTCGCAGGAGGTGGTGGCGCGGCCGCTGCCACCGTATGCGATGAGCCTGTGTGCGGCGCCGTCCTACCTGCGCCGGCGCGGCACGCCGCGTACGCCCGCGGATCTGCAGGGGCATGATTGCCTCAGCCACCTGGCCTGGCGCGGCGGCCATGGTTGGCAGCTGGCCAACGGCGAACAGGTGGATTGGGAGGCGCGCCTGACCTGCAACGATGGGTTGGCGCTACGCGAAGCGGCGGTGGCCGGAGCAGGGCTGGTGCTGCAGCCGACCGCGCTGCTGGCGGGGGAGATTGCGGCAGGGCGGTTGAAGCCGCTGCTGCGCGACTACCTGCCCGAACCGCGGCCGATGCACCTGATCTACCTGCCCGACCGCAGGCCGCGCCCGCGGTTGCAGTGCTTCGTCGATTTCGTCATGACCACATTGGGGCGATGAACATCCGCGCCATGCGTGGATGACGGTGTGTGCCGACCGTGGGTCGGCACACCTCGGGATCAATCATTCGCCGCAGACAACTCCTGCCCACGCACCTGCGCGGCGCGCAGTGCGGTATCCACCAGCGCCTCGAAGCCACCGGCCTGGAAGCTCTCGATCGCGGCTTGGGTGGTTCCGTTCGGCGAGGTCACACGGCGGCGAAGCTCGGCCGGGCTCTCACCGGCTTCATCGAGCATGCGCGAGGCGCCCAGCAGGGTCTGCACCACCAGCGTGCGCGCGGCGTCGGCCGGCAGGCCCTGGGCAATACCCGCCGCTTCCATCGCTTCGGCCAGCAGGAAGACGTAGGCTGGCCCGCTGCCAGATACGGCAGTCACTGAATCCATCAGCGCCTCGCTTTCGATCCACACCGTGCGCCCGGCACTGGCCAGCACCTGTTCGGCCTGCGCGTGCTGCTGCGCATCCACCGAGGGCGTGGCGTACAGGCCGGTCACGCCGGCGCCAAGCAGGGCGGGGGTGTTGGGCATCGCGCGCACCACCGGCAGGTTGCCGCCCAGCCAGCGTTCCAGCTGCGCGCTGGTGATGCCGGCGGCGATCGATACCACCAGCGGGCGCTTCGCCTGCGCCAGTGCCTGCAGCGACTGGCAGACCTCACGCAGCACCTGCGGCTTCACCGCCAGCAGCCAGGTGCGGCCCTGCGCGGCGGCATCGGCGGCGTTGTCATGCACCTGCACGCCGAAGTCGGCGGCCAGTGACTGGCGCAGTGCGGCCACCGGTTCGGCCACGTGGATGTGCGCCGCCGGCACGCCCTGGCGGATCAGGCCGGCGATCAGGCTGCGCGCCATGTTGCCGCCGCCGATGAAGGTGATGGAATCAGCTGCCATGGAAATCTCCTTGGTAAATCAGGCCGGGCGCGGTCGCGCGCCGAACAGGGCGGTGCCGATGCGCACCAGGGTGGCGCCCTCGGCGATGGCTTCGGCGTAGTCGCTGCTCATGCCCATCGACAGCGTGTCGATCTGCGCGTGCTGGGCAGCCAGCGACTGGAAAAGTGTGCGCATGCGCACGAATGCATCCCGACGGCGCTCGGCCTCGGGCCATGGCGCGGGAATCGCCATCAGGCCGCGCAGGCGCAGGGCGGGTTCGGCGGCAATTGCGGCGGCCAGTGCATCCACTTCTTGCGGTGCACAGCCATGCTTGCTGGATTCGTCGTCGATGTTGACCTGGATCAGCACGTTCAGTGGGCCGCGCGCGGCCGGGCGATGGCGTGCCAGCGCGGTCACCAGCTTGGGACGGTCGACGCTCTGCACCCAGTCGAAATGGCTGGCCACGGCCTCGGCCTTGTTCGACTGCAGGTGGCCGATCAGGTGCCACTCCAGCGCCAAGTGCTGCAGCGCCTGCATCTTGGCCAGCGCTTCCTGCACGTAGTTCTCGCCGAAGGCGTGCTGGCCCTGTGCGGCCAGCGCGGCCACGGCCTCGGCCGGCTGGGTCTTGGACACCGCCAGCAGGCGTGGATCGGGCCTGCCAGCGGCCTCGGCGGCGGCATGCAGGTTGCTCAGGATCTGGGGCAGGGAAGTGACCACGTAACGCGTTCCGTTGAATCAGGAGGCTATACTGCCGCCCGGGGAAAGATCCTTCCAGTCGAAGCCGTTATTGGGGAGTAGCCGCTCATGGATATCGCCGAACTGTTGGCGTTTTCCGTTAAGAACAAAGCGTCCGACCTGCACCTGTCCGCAGGCCTGCCGCCGATGATCCGCGTGGACGGCGACGTTCGCAGGATCAACATCCCGGCCCTGGACCACAAGCAGGTCCACGCGCTGGTGTACGACATCATGTCCGACAAGCAGCGCCGCGATTACGAGGAATTCCTCGAAGTGGACTTCTCCTTCGAGATTCCGTCGCTGGCGCGCTTCCGTGTGAACGCGTTCAACCAGAACCGCGGTGCCGGTGCGGTGTTCCGTACCATTCCGTCCGAGGTGCTCACCCTCGAGGACCTGGCCTGCCCGCCGCTGTTCCGCGAGGTGATCCAGCAGCCGCAGGGCCTGATCCTGGTGACCGGCCCGACCGGCTCGGGCAAGTCGACCACGCTGGCGGCGATGATCGACTACATCAACAAGAACGAATACGGCCACATCCTCACCGTCGAGGATCCGATCGAATTCGTGCACACCTCGCAGAAGTGCCTGATCAACCAGCGCGAAGTACACCGCGATACGCATGGCTTCAATGAAGCACTGCGCTCGGCGCTGCGTGAGGACCCGGACATCATCCTGGTGGGCGAACTTCGCGATCTGGAAACGATCCGCCTGGCACTGACCGCCGCAGAAACCGGCCACCTGGTGTTCGGCACCCTGCATACCAGCTCGGCGGCCAAGACCATCGACCGCATCATCGACGTGTTCCCGGCCGGCGAAAAGCCGATGGTGCGCTCGATGCTGTCTGAATCGCTGCGTGCGGTGATCTCGCAGGCGCTGCTGAAGAAGGTCGGCGGCGGTCGTACCGCTGCGTGGGAAATCATGGTCGGCACCCCGGCCATCCGCAACCTGATCCGCGAAGACAAGGTGGCGCAGATGTATTCGGCCATCCAGACCGGCCAGCAGTACGGCATGATGACCCTGGACCAGCACCTGCAGGACCTGGTCAAGCGCAGCCTGATCACCCGCAACCAGGCCCGCGACTACGCCAAGGACAAGCGCCTGTTCGAGTAAGGCAGGGCCGCAGCGGGGCGGCGTGCGCCAGTGCGCCGCCGTTCCCGCGCCGTTTCCTCCACCGACCGTTTCCTGGTACATGCCCCATTGGGAGCCCGCCGTGAACACCACCGCGACCACCATCGATTTCACTTCGTTCCTCAAACTGATGGCGCACCAGCGCGCCTCGGACCTGTTCATCACCGCTGGCATGCCGCCGGCGATGAAGGTCAACGGCAAGATCTCGCCGATCACCCAGACCCCGCTCACGCCGCAGCAGAGCCGCGACCTGGTCCTCAATGTGATGACCCCGGCGCAGCGCGAGGAATTCGAGAAGACCCACGAATGCAACTTCGCCATCGGCCTGTCCGGTGTCGGCCGCTTCCGCGTGAGCTGCTTCTACCAGCGCAACCAGGTCGGCATGGTGCTGCGTCGCATCGAGACGCGCATCCCGACCGTGGAAGAACTGAGCCTGCCGCCGATCATCAAGACGCTGGCGATGACCAAGCGCGGCATCATCCTGTTCGTCGGCGCCACCGGCACCGGTAAATCGACGTCGCTGGCGGCGATGATCGGCTACCGCAACCAGAACTCGACCGGCCACATCATCACCATCGAAGACCCGATTGAATTCGTGCACAAGCACGAGGGCTGCATCATCACCCAGCGCGAAGTCGGCATTGATACCGACAGCTGGGAAGCCGCGCTGAAGAACACCCTGCGCCAGGCGCCGGACGTGATCATGATCGGCGAAGTGCGTACCCGCGAAGGCATGGATCACGCCATCGCGTTCGCCGAAACCGGCCACCTGGTGCTGTGCACCCTGCATGCCAACAACGCGAACCAGGCGATGGACCGCATCGTCAACTTCTTCCCGGAAGACCGCCGCAACCAGCTGCTGATGGACCTTTCGCTGAATCTGAAGGGCGTGGTTGCGCAGCAGCTGATTCCTTCGCCCGATGGCCGCTCGCGCAAGGTGGCGATGGAGATCCTGCTGGGCACGCCGCTGGTGCAGGACTACATCCGCGACGGCGAGATTCACAAGCTGAAGGAAGTGATGAAGGACTCGGTCCAGCTGGGCATGAAGACCTTCGACCAGAGCCTGTTCGAGCTGTACCAGGCCGGTGAGATCAGTTACGAGGACGCGCTGCGCTACGCCGATTCGCAGAACGAGGTGCGCCTGCGCATCAAGCTCAGCCAGGGCGGCGACGCGCGTACCCTGTCGCAGGGGCTGGACGGCGTGGAGATCTCCGAGATCCGGTGACCTGCAGATCGGTAGAGTCGACTGTCAGTCGACTGCTCTTTCGAGGGTCAGGGAAATGCCGCGCTGCGCGCGATAGTCGACTGACAGTCGACTCTACCTCGCGCGCGGGCGATTGATGAATTCCAGTCATGACCAACTGCAACGCTGCCCATTCAATCGGCAGCCCAAGCAGGCGTATCGTCAGTGCTCCCCCTCTGGAGCACGACGATGCAGACACGTGAACTCGGCCGCAGTGGCCTGAAGGTTTCCGCCCTGGGCCTGGGCTGCATGGGCTTGACCCATGCCTATGGCCAGCCGGTCGAGCGCAGCCAGGGCATCGCGCTGCTGCACGCCGCCGTTGAGCGCGGCGTGACCTTCTTCGACACCGCCGAGGTGTACGGCCCGTACACCAATGAAGAGCTGCTCGGCCAGGCGCTGGCGCCCTACCGCGACACGCTGGTGATCGCCACCAAGTTCGGCTTCAAGGAGGCGCGCACCGATACCGGCCTGGACAGCCGCCCGGAGAACATCCGCGCCGTGGCCGAAGCCAGTCTCAAGCGCCTGCGCACCGACCATATCGACCTGTTCTACCAGCACCGCGTCGACCCGAACGTGCCGATCGAGGACGTGGCCGGCACCGTGCGCGACCTGATCGCCGAGGGCAAGGTCGGCCACTTCGGCCTGTCCGAGGCCAGTGCCGCCACCGTGCGCCGCGCGCATGCGGTGCAGCCGGTCACCGCCGTGCAGAGCGAGTACTCACTGTGGTGGCGCGAACCGGAGCGCGAGCTGCTGCCGACCCTGCAGGAGCTGGGCATCGGCTTCGTGCCGTTCAGCCCGCTCGGTCGCGGCTTCCTGACCGGCACGATCAATGCCGACACTACCTTCGACGCCAACGATTTCCGCAACAGCGTGCCGCGCTTCGAAGTGGAGGCACGCCGCGCCAACCAGGCGCTGGTGGATCGCATCAGTACGATTGCTGCAGCACGGGGGGCGACGCCGGCGCAGGTGGCGCTGGCCTGGCTGCTGGCGCAGGCGCCGTGGATCGTGCCGATTCCGGGCACCACCAAGGTCCATCGCCTGGAAGAAAACCTGGTCGCGGCCGACCTGCAGCTGGCACCGGAAGAGCTGCAGCGCATCGCGCAGGCGCTGGATGAAGTATCGATTGTCGGTGAGCGCTACAACGCCCAGCGTGCGGCGCAAGCCAAGGGCTGACCACCAGGTGGGTGCGGACCGTTGGTGGTGGGTGCGGACCGAGGTGGGTGCGGACCGTTGGTCCGCACTCCTCAACCCTCACCCCTTCATCGGCCCGCGCAGCGCATCAAGCACCGTGCGCATCGCCACAGTGACGTGGCGGCGCGACGGGTAGTACGCGTAGTAGCCATCGAAATGCGGGCACCAGTCGTCCAGCACCGACTGCAGGCGGCCATCGTCCAGCATCGGCTGCACCTGGTCTTCCGGCAGCCAGGCCAATCCGCTGCCGGCCAGCGCAGCGGCGCGGGTCATGCCCATGGTGTTGAAGGTCCATTGGCCGGTGACGCGCACGCTCAGTTCGTTGCTGTCCTGCCCGAAATCCCACGGCATCAGCCCGCCATGCGTGGGCAGACGCAGGGTCACGCAGTTGTGGTCTGCCAGCTCGTCCGGATGCCGTGGCACCACGTGCTGGCGGAAGTAGCTGGGCGCACCAACCACGCGCATGCGCAGCGGCGGGCTGACCGGCACGGCGACCATGTCGCGCGCCAGCCGTTCGCCGAGGCGGATGCCGATGTCGTAGCGCTCGGCGACGATGTCGGCCAACCCGTAGTCGGCAGCCAGTTCCACCTTCAGGTCCGGATACTGCTGCAGCAATGGAGCCAGCCGCGGCCAGGCGATGTACTCGGCGGCATGGCCGGTGGCATTGATGCGGATGGTGCCGGCTGGTCGGTCGCGGTACTCGGCCAACGCGGCCAGTTCGTCCTCGATCTCGGCCAGGCGCGGAGCGAGGGTCTCGAGCAGGCGGGCTCCAGCCTCGGTGGTGGACACGCTGCGGGTGGTACGGGTCAGCAGGCGCACGCCGAGTCGCTCTTCCAGGCCGCGCATGGCATGGCTGAGTGCGGACTGTGAAACGCCCAGCTGGGCGGCGGCCCTGGTGAAGCTGCCCTCGCGGGCGACGTGGACGAAGGCCTGCAGGTCATTGAGGTTTTCACGGGGCATGACGGGATGATACGGCTCCCGGATTGAACAGATCTGTCGATTTCCGGCTCCCCGGCTCGTCGTACCGGTACATCCATCGCAAGGAGCTTCCGCATGAGCACTGAAAAGCCCAAGGGTCCGGCCTCGTACTTTCCCTCCATCGAGAAGACCTACGGTCAGCCGGTGGCGCACTGGTTCGGGCTGCTGGCGAAGCAGCCTGGCCTGAAACACATAGAGCTGGTCAGTTTCCTGAAAAGCGAGCATGGGCTGGGCCATGGCCACGCCAACGCGCTGGTGGCGCACCATCTGGCCGGGAAGGGATGAGGCAGGCAACGCAGCGCTGAACGGTCGTGTGGGGTCAGGCCACACGGCATCCAGAGTCAGGCAGACTGGGCGTCCATCCCGAGGCAGGACGCCCCCATGCTGGTCACGCTGGACGCGATCACCGTCGACAACTACGAAGCCGTGTGCGACCTCGAGGTCAGTGAGGCGCAGCAGGACTTCGTCGCCGGCAATACCTGGTCGCTGGTGCAGGCAGCATTCAATCCCGGCTACCAGACCCGTGCCATCCAGGCCGACGGCGAGCTGGTCGGATTCTTCATGTGGGTGCCGGAGACGCCGCAGCGCATCTCGATATGGCGCTTCATGGTCGATCAGCGCTGGCAGGGGCGTGGCATCGGGCGCCGCGCGCTGGAACTGGCGCTGGAGCAGATTCGGGATACGCCCGGCCTGGTCGAGATCGAGATCTGCTACAACCCGCACAATCCGGTGGCGGGAGCCTTCTATGGCAGCTTCGGTTTCGTCGAGACCGGCATGGACGATGATGGCGAGGACATGCTGGCCGTGCTGCCGGTGACGCCTCCGAAATAACCTGAATGGGCGAGCGCAGCTGAACGATTTCATCTGCAACTGTCATGCAGATCGTGTCTAATACCGCTCCCCACCTGCTGTCCCCCACCCGCATGTCCCTTCCTTCCCATGGCCCCGCGCCGTGCGACGACGCTGACGGCCACCTGGTCACCGCCGGTCCGCTGACCCCGCCGCCCGACAGCGCCGGCACCACCGCCGACGAGAAAGCGCTGCGTCACTCGATCGCCGAGGATGTGCAGGGCATGGTGCTGGCCACGATGGTGGCCTCGCTGGGCCTTGCCATCTTCGCCAAGGGCGGGCTGATGATCGGCGGCATGGCCGGCATGGCCTTCCTGCTGCACTACGCGATGGGCTGGAACTTCGGCCTGGTGTTCGTGCTGGTCAACCTGCCGTTCTACTGGGTGGCGCTGCGACGCATGGGGTGGGAATTCACCCTAAAGACCTTCGCTGCGGTCACCGCCTGTGGCGTGCTGACCGACCTGCTGCCGCGCTGGATCGACTTCTCGCACATCAACCCGCTGTATTCGGCGATCGTGGGTGGCGCGTTGTCCGGCCTGGGCATCCTGTTCTTCATCCGCCACCGTGCCAGCCTCGGCGGCATCGGCATCCTGGCGGTGTACCTGCAACGCACCCGTGGCTGGAGCGCGGGCAAGGTGCAGATGTCCTACGACGCCTGCCTGATGGTGGCCGCGTTCTTCGTGCTGTCGCCGTCGAAGGTGCTGTACTCGGCCATCGGTGCGGTGGTGCTCAGCCTGGTGCTGATGTTCAACCACCGCCCCGGTCGCTACATGGGCGTGTGACGATTCGACGGTAGTGCCGGCCGCTGGCCGGCAGCACCTGCGGCATTCCGAGGCTGCCGGCCAGCGGCCGGCGCTACCTGGAGATCTGCAACCACGGCGGCGACAGCGTCAGCAGCCGCGCATGCACCGGGCAATCCTCGGCGTGCGCCCCCGGCAGGTAGCCCAGGCTCATCAGAAACTCGCCGGTGATCTCGCCGCCGGTGAAGCGGAAGGTCTTCTTGAACAGCTTCACCCAGTCGGCCTTGCTGCGCGGGTGGTGCGCATCCAGCCACGCCGCGAAGCTGCCATGACTGGCCCGCAGCTGCTGGATCACCTGCGCGTTGTGGATGGCCGCCAGTACCTTCAGCCGGTTGCGGATGATGCCTGCGTCCGAAAGCAGCCGCTCGATGTCCTGCTCGGCATACGCCGCCACCCGGTCCACATCGAAGCCGTCATAGGCCGCGCGGAAGCCCTCGCGCTTCTTCAGTATCGTTTCCCAGCTCAGGCCGGCCTGGTTGATTTCCAGCACCAGCCGCTCGAACAGCTCGCGCTCCTCACGCTGCGGAAAGCCGTACTCGTTGGCGTGGTAGTAGTCGTGCACCGGATGGCCCGGGGCGATGAGGCAGTAGCCGCTCATGGGGAAGACTCGTTGGATTCGGGTTCGGGATCGATGGCCACTGCGGGGCGCCCACCGATGGACAGCATCGGCCAGCGCGGCGGTTCGAGAGTGAGTTTGCCATCACGCAGGGCCTGGTTGATTGCCTCGGCCTGACCGCTGACGGTGCCGAACAGCGAACCGGCCCGGCGCCACTGGGTATCCCTGCCACGTGCGTACAGCACGCAGTCCGGCCCACGGATGGTGTACAGCTCGCAGAGCAGCACGTCGGTGTTGCCGTCGCCATCCAGGTCGCGATGCACGATCAGGCAGTCGCGCTCGCTCTGAGCGCAGGATTCGCCATCGATCGCGCGCGTGGCCAGTGCCTGCCACCAGTCGTCCGGTGGCGAGCTGGATCCCTTGGCCAGCTTCAGCGCGCGCTGCAGGGCGGCGACGTCCTGTGGGCCCTTGTCCAGGCGCTGTCCGTCGTCCCAGCGTGACGTGCGTGCCAGCGCTGCCGCGATCACCTGTGGCGCGTTGGCATCGGCGGTGATGGCCGGATCACGCTGCAGGTCGCGCAGCGCCTGCACGCCACGGCGCCCAAGATCGAAGCGCAGCACATTGACGTCACTGCTGGTGATCGCCGGCGGGTCCGCACGCAGGCGCGCCAGCTGGCTGGGCAGGGTCAGCCGCACCGGGTCCAGCAGCGGCGAGTTGCCCAGCAATGCCAGTGCCAGTACCGCCCAGCACATCCAGCGGTTGACCGGTTCCAGTGTCTGCAACCAGCGGCCCTGCCGGCGCAGCACCGCCACTGCATAGCCCACGGCATAGCCGGCCACGGCCAGCGCGATCAGCACCGCCCAGAACCGGTCCACGGTCCAGCCGTACTGCGCCACGCGCAGGGCCAGTGCATACAGCGCCAACGCCGCGTAGACCGGCAGCGCCAGCAGGCTGGCTTCAACCAGCCGGCGCAGCAGCAGGGGGTAGGGCGTGGTGTCGTCCCCCTGCTGGTAGACCGCATTGGTGAACGTCACCAGCAACAGCGACAGCACCAGCAGCAGGCTGGCGGCCGAGCGGGTCTTCCACAGCGGTTCCAGCCCGGTAAGGGGCAGGCTCAGTACGAACAGCACCGCGATGAACGACAGCAGCGGCAGCAGCCCGCGGCCGATCGCGAACAGCACCTGGCGGGTGATCTGGATCGCGCGGTGCTGGGTGCGCCCGATCAGCACACCGAACCCGACCAGGCTGCCGGTGGCCAGGGCGATGAAGGCATCCTGGCGGAACAGGTCGCGGAAGACCGTGACCTCCAGCAGCTGGAACAGGGCCGCCCACAGCCACAGCAGCAGCCAGGTCAGCCCGGTGAACAGTGCGGCGAGGGCCAGGGTCAATCCGTTCTGCCAGGCACGCTCGAACAGTTCCGGGTAGCTGGCGCGCCAATGCCCGTGCTGCAGCTGGAACTGCCACCAGGGCAGGGCCACGAACACCGCCACGGCCATGCCCAGGGTCAGCGGGATCTGCAGCGCGCCCGAGTCCAGTGCGGTCTCTCCGTTGAGGTTCCAGCCGGTCCAGGCGGCCAGCGCCAGCACCACCGCCGAACCGAGCGCGGCCTGCAGCCACAGGCGGCGCTGGCCCAGCTCGACCAGGCTCAGCGCCACCGCGCTGGGAATGGCCAGCACCCAGGCGTACCAGCAGTAGCGCCAGCCGATATCGCGGAACGGCCACGCATCGGACAGTTCCTGCGCGGAATACAGCATCAGACCCTGCAGCAGGGCAATCAGGACGATGGCGCTGCGTGCCGGCAGGGTCAGGGGCGATGAAGACGGCATCGACGACCTTCCATGGCAAAGCACCATCCTAGCCGATCGCCGCACGCGTCCATCGCGCGACCATCCCGCCCCCAGCAGGTAGAATGGGGCCATGCCTGTTACGCCGACTTCCCTTGCCGATCACCTGCTCGTCGCGCTGCCGTCGCTGCTCGACGCGACCTTCGCCCGCAGCGTCGCGCTGATCTGCCAGCACGACGAGAACGGTGCGATGGGCGTGCTGGTCAACCAGCCTTCCGAGTACACGCTGGGTGAAGTGCTTGCACAGATGGACATCACCACCGGTGATGGCGACCTGCAGGCGCGCATGGTGCTCAACGGCGGTCCGGTGCATCCCGAACGCGGCTTCGTCATCCATGACGACGCGCGGGCGTGGGATTCCAGCCTGATCGTGGGCGACGGCCTGTACCTGACCACCTCGCGCGACATCCTCGAAGCGATGGCGCGCGGCGAAGGTCCTGCCAACGCCGTGGTCACCCTCGGCTGTGCCGGTTGGGGCGCGGGGCAGCTGGAAAGCGAGCTGTCCGAGAACAGCTGGCTGACCGTGCCGGCCGATGCCGAACTGGTGTTCCAGCTGCCGCTTGAGCAGCGCTGGCAGGGTGCCGCCTCGCGCATCGGTGTGGACCTGTTCCGGCTCACCGACTACAGCGGCCATGTCTGAGCCCATCACGCCCGCGCTGGATTCTGCTGCCCCGGCGATCCGCCGTGATGGCACCGTTCTGGGTTTCGATGTCGGCTCGCGCCGTATCGGTGTAGCCATCGGCAGTGCCTTCGCCGCGCATGCGCGTGCGGTAGCCGTAGTCGATGTACACGGCAACGGCCCGGACTGGACCGCGATCGAACGCCTGCTCAAGGAATGGAAGCCCGACGGCCTGGTGGTCGGCGACCCGCTGACCCTGGACGGCCAGGACCAGCCCAACCGCAAGCGTGCGCAGGGCTTCGCCCGCCAGCTGCGGGAACGTTTCAAGCTGCCGGTGGTGATGATCGACGAGCGTTCCAGCTCGGTCGAGGCCGCCCGCCGCTTCGCCGTCGAGCGCGCCGAAGGGCGCAAGCGCCGCCGTGATGCGGCCGCCCTCGATGCCGTGGCCGCGGCGGTGATCATCGACCGCTGGCTGTCGTCCCCCGACGACGCCACCCCCATTCCCTGACTGCCCGACTCCCGCCATGACTGCCCAGCAAATCGATGCCTCCGGACGCCTGCGCCACCTGCTGACCCTGGAGGGCCTGCCGCGCGAGACCCTGCTGCAGCTGCTTGACCGGGCAGGTCAGATCCGCGATGCCGCAGTCGGCCGTGTCGGCAACAAGCGCCACGTGCTGGCCGGTTCGGCGGTGTGCACGCTGTTCTTCGAACCGTCCACGCGCACCCGCAGCTCGTTCCAGTTGGCCGCGCAGCGCCTGGGCGCCGATGTGCTCAACTTCGATGCCTCGACCTCGTCCACGCGCAAGGGCGAAACCGCCTGCGACACGCTGCGCAACCTGGAAGCGATGGGCGTGCGCGGCTTCGTGGTGCGCCACCCCGATGATGGCGCCGTGGCCGCACTGGCCGAAGCGGCGGGCGAGGGCACTGCACTGATCAACGCCGGTGACGGTCGCAGCGCGCACCCGACCCAGGGCCTGCTGGACATGCTGACCCTGCGCCAGGCCAAGGGCCCGGATTTCTCGAAGATGAAAGTGGTGATCGTCGGCGACGTGAAGCACTCGCGGGTGGCCCGCACCGACCTGCATGCGCTGCGTACGCTGGGCGTGGGCGAGATCCGCGTGTGCGGCCCGCAGTCGCTGCTGCCGGATGACGAGACCCTGAAGGGCTGCGTGGTCGGCGATGATTTCGACGCGATGCTGGAAGGCGTCGACGCGCTGATGATGCTGCGCCTGCAGCGCGAGCGCATGGAAGAAGGCCTGGTGCCGTCGCTGGAGCAGTACCACGCGCAGTACGGCCTGACCAACCAACGCCTGGCCCGCGCCGGCAAGGATGCAGCGGTGCTGCACCCGGGCCCGATCAACCGCGGCGTGGAAGTGACCGACGAGGTGGCCGACGGCCCGCAGTCGTGGGTGCTGCGCCAGGTTGCCAACGGCGTCGCCGTGCGCATGGCCGTGCTGGAAACCCTGCTGGGCTGATCGCCCGCTCTGGTAGGTGTCAACCTTGGTTGACACACTTACCGCGCGGCTTGACCGCGCACCGCTCTGGTAGATGCCAACCTTGGTTGGCACTATCCATCCGCGCCCAAGTTGTCGAGCGGATCACACGAAGCCCCAAGCTCCCATTTGCACCATGCATGGGGATATTGCCCAAACCGCGTCGTCAGCCCGGCCCTGATCGGATTTCCCATCAGATACATCACATGCCGGTGCAACGATTCGTCAGAGCGGATCGCATGATCGTGGTAGCAGGCCTGCCAGAAGCGTCCGACTCGCCCCAACAACCGGTTTGCCTGCTGGGCTGTGCGCGACTTGAAACGCTTCATGACGGTTTCCAGCGTTCCTGCACGTAGTTCGATCAGCCAGTGGATGTGGTCGGGCATGACCACGTAGGCAATCGAGCGGGTGAAGCCTTCCTGATCCAGTCGCTGGAATTCGCGCACTGCCAAGTCGGCCGCTGCGGCGTTGGTGAAGAGCGGCGCGCGGTCATGGACGACGGTGGTGAGGATATAGCTGAGGCCGATGCTGGAGCGACGACCGAGCAGGAGACGTGTGTTCTGCATGGAGCAAGCATGGACGGGTCTGCTTCCACTGAACATCGGGGAATGGCTTGGTTTCAGGTAGGCCAGTGCCAACCGAGGTTGGCAACTACCAGAGCAGTCAATGCCAACCAAGGTTGGCAACTACCAGAAGCTGCAGCTCAGCGCTTCTGCGCGAACAGCCATTCCCACATTGCGGGGTCCGCATAGGTGGCGTCCCAGGCGTTGTGGTTGCCTTCCGGGTATTCGGTGTAGCGCACGTCGCGTGCGGCGGCGCTCTGGAATGCGACATTCAGCCTGCGGTCGTCGTCCGGTGGCACCACGTCATCCAGTGCGCCGTGGAAGATCCAGATCGGCGTGTGCTGCAGTCGCTTGGCGATCACTGTATACGGGTCGGCCTCCTGAGCGACCTGCTCGACGAACAGGGTCGGGCGCTTCGCGCGTGGTGCAAGTACCGCGCCGCACACGGGGACAATCGCGGCAAAGCGGTGCGGATCATCCAGCGCGATGTTCCAGCTGCCATAGCCGCCCATCGACATGCCGGTCAGGTACTGCCGTGCCGGATCGGCGCCGAATTCGGCGATGGTCGCGTCCAGCGCGGCCACTGCCGCACGGTTGTTGCGGCCGCTCCATTCCTCGTGGGCCGGCACCTGCGGGAACACCACCAGGGCGGGGAAATCGGGATGCGCGCGCAGGTAAGGCCCCAGCCCGGCGTGGGTCTGCTTGACGCCATCGCCGCCGCGTTCGCCGGAGCCGTGCAGGAACAGGATGACCGGGAGTTTGGTGGGAGCGGTGGCCTCAACGCCGGCCGGTATGAACACCTGGTAGTAGGCAGTTTCCCCCTCCACCTTCACCGCGCGGGCTTCGAAGCGCCCGCGCGCGCTGTCCGGCAGCGAGGTGCAACCGGTCATCATCAGAAAGGCCAGCAGCGGCAGCCAGCGCGACATCGAACGGACCATGGGATTTCCCGGGGCGGCAGGGTCACCTGCATCCTAGTCCGCCGCGGGTCAACACGGCATCATGCGCTGCGTCACTGCGGGCGCGGAAAACTGGCGATGATGTCCAACTGCTCCTGCGCCTCGGCGTTGCCTTCGGCCGCAGCTGCCTGCACCTGCGTCATGTTCGGATGCAGAACCACCAGCATCGGGTTCTCGCAGACCGGGCAGTCGTACTCGGTGGCATCCTCGTCCAGCTCCATCACCATGGCGCGCGAGCAGCCCTTCCATTCGCAGGCCGGGCAGGTGTGCTGCTGGTCGCGCCAGCCGGGCTGGAAGTAGTTTTCGATCGTTGTTGCCATGGGAGGTTCCAGGAATGGAGGTGGGTCGGAGGCCTGCGTCGCAGGAATCCGACCCCGCAGGAATCAATGCAGCAGGACCAGGGTGGCCAGGCCGAGGAAAGTGAAGAAGCCCATCGAGTCGGTCACGGCGGTGAGGAAGATGCCACTGGCCAAGGCCGGGTCGAAGCCGAAGCGTTTCAGTGTGAGCGGCACCAGCACGCCGGCCAGTGCTGCGAACAGCAGATTGCAGGTCAGCGCGATGGCGATCACCGCCGACAGCCCGGGCGAGTGGAACCAGGCCAGCACGATCAGCCCCAGCACTGAGCCCAGCATCACGCCGTTCAACAGCGCCACCCGCACTTCCTTCCACAGCAGTGTGCGCGCGTTGGACGCGCCCACCTGGCCCAGTGCCAGGCCGCGCACCATCAGCGCGAGCACCTGGGTGCCCGCATTGCCGCCGAGGCCGGCGACGATCGGCATCAGCACGGCCAGCGCGACCAGCTTGTCGATGGTGCCTTCGAAGTGGCCGACCACGCTGGAGGCCAGGAAGGCGGTGCACAGGTTCACCGACAGCCACATCAGGCGCCGGCGCATGGCGCGCCAGACCGGGCTGAACAGATCCTCGTCCTCGTCCAGGCCGGCGGCGCCCAGCGCCTGGTGCTCGGCCTGGCCGCGGATGATGTCCACCACGTCATCGATGGTGATGCGGCCGATCAGGATGTTGTTGTCGTCCACCACCGGCGCGGAGATCCAGTCATGGTCGGAGAACTGCCGCGCCACTTCCTGGTCGCTCTCGCCCACGTCGATGGCCGGCTGCTCGTCGTCGATCAGGCGGTTGATCGGCGTGGTGTCTTCATGGGTGACCAGCGCGGCCAGCGAGACGCGGCCCAGGTACTGGTGGCGGCGGCTGACCACGAACAGGTGGTCGGTGTGGTCCGGCAGTTCGCCGCGCAGGCGCAGGTAGCGCAGCACCACGTCGACGTTGACGTCGGCGCGCACGGTCACCACGTCCGGGTTCATCAGGCGGCCGGCACTGTCCTCGGGATAGGACAGTACCTGTTCGAGGCGCTCGCGGTTCTCGCGGTCCATCGACTTGAGGACTTCGTCGATGACCGTATCCGGCAGGTCTTCGACCAGGTCGGCCAGATCGTCGATGTCCAGGTCTTCGACCGCGGCGATGATCTCGTCCGGGTCCATGTCGGCCAGCAGGCTTTCGCGCACTTCCTCGCCGACGTGGACCAGCACTTCGCCGTCGTCTTCCGGGTCGACCAGGCCCCACACGATGGCACGCTTGCCCGGCGGCAGCGATTCGAGCAGGTTGCCGATTTCGGCCGGCGCCAGGGTGTTGACCAGGCGACGCACCGGGCCCAGCCGACCGCTGTCCAGTGCATCGGACAGCATCCGCAGTTGGCGCGCAGTCTTGTCGTGGCGTACAGCTTCAGCCATCGCAGCTCCCGCGGGATAAGAAAAGCCGCGATCCCGGCAAGGATGCGGCAACAGGGGTGTTCAGCGCGTCATTATCGCAAGGGGATGTTTCAACGCATAGCCGCCGGGTGGCGGCCGGCACCACCCTTGGCGCTCAGGGCGTATCCGCCACCAGCGCCAGCCAGCGCTCGATGGCGCGGCGGTCGCGTGCGGCCAGCAGCTTCGGTGCGCGGGCGCGCAGGGCACCCAGGTCGGCTTCGCGGACGGCCCGGCGCACTTCCAGCAGCGTGCCCGGGTGCAGGCTGAACTCGGTCAGGCCCAGCGCCAGCAGCAGCGGGGTCATCCTTGAGTCACCCGCGATTTCGCCGCAGACCGCCACCGGGATGCGATGACGTGCGCCGGTCTCGATCACCATCTGCAGCAGGCGCAGCACGGCCGGGTGCAGTGGCGAATACAGTTCGCCCAGTGCTTCGTTGTTGCGATCGGCGGCCAGCAGGTACTGCACCAGGTCGTTGGTGCCGATCGACAGGAAGTCGACCAGGTCGATGAAGCTCTCCAGCGCCAGCGCGGCGGCCGGAACCTCGATCATCGCGCCCAGTGGCACGTGGTCGGACACCATGTGGCCTTCGCCGCGCAGCTGTTCGGTCAACTTGAACATGCGCCGACGCACCGCCAGCAACTCTTCGCGGGTGCTGACCATCGGCACCAGCACGCGCAGCTTGCCGTAGGCCGAGGCACGCAGGATCGCGCGCAGCTGGGTGTCAGCCACTTTCGGCCGCGCCAGCGACAGGCGTACACCGCGCAGGCCCAGCGCCGGGTTCTCTTCGTTGCTCAGGGTCAGGCCGGTACGGTCGGCCTTGTCCGCGCCCAGATCGAGCGTGCGGATGGTGACCGGCCGCCCGCTCATGCCCAACGCGGCATCGCGGTAGGTCTGGAACTGTTCTTCTTCGTCCGGCAGCTCGTTGCGCTGCAGGAACAGGAATTCGGTGCGGTACAGGCCCAGTCCCTGCGCGCCCAGCGCATGCGCCTGGGTGACGTCCTCCAGCGATTCGGCATTGGCCAGCAGGGCGATGTCGACCTGGTCGCGGGTGCGGCTGGGTTTGCTGCGCAGGCGGCCGAGCTCGCGCTGCTCGCGCGCATGCTCTTTCAGGCGCGCGCGGTAGTCACGCAGGTTGTCAGCCTGCGGGTTGGCGGTGATGCTGCCGTCGGCGCCGTCGATGATCAGCACGTCGCCATCGGCGATGCGGCTGAGCAGCTGCGGCACGTTGACGATCAAGGGCAGGTGCAGGCTGCGCGCCAGGATCGCGCTGTGCGACAGCGCGCTGCCGGCAGCGGTGACGATGCCGACCACCCCCTGCGTCTGCAGTTGCGCCAGTTCGGAAGGCGCGATGTTGTCACAGACCAGGATTTCGCCCGCCAGGCCTTTCACGGCTGGCGGCCGCTCGGGCTGCAGGAAGGCGTGGATGCGGCCGATCACATGATCGAGATCGTCCATGCGGCTCTTCAGATAGGCATCGTCCATGCCATCGAAGACCTTGGCCAGGCGGTCACGCTGCAGACGCAGTGCATAGCCGGCACTGTAGGGGCCACTGCGGATCAGCTCGTCCAGCCCGAACAGCAGCTCGGGATCGTCCAGCAGCAGCGCATGCAGGTCAAGGAACTCGCCCACTTCCTGGTTCAGTGCACCCTGCAGGCGTTGTCGCAGCTCGTGCATTTCCATGCGTGCGGCATCCACCGCTCGATGCAGGCGGGCCAGTTCGGCTTCGACCTGGTGCGCGGCGACGCGTTGTTCGGCGACTTCAAGCGCATGTGGCAGGCGTACGCGGGCCCGGCCCATCGCGGTGCCACGGGCCGCACCATGGCCGGCCAGCAGCTGTACCGGCCGTTGGCCGGAACTGACCTGGCCGGCGCGTGCGCGTGGCACGCTCAGTTGTCCTCGTCGAAGCGGCGCTCGAACAGGCCGACCACCGCCTCCATCGCGGCAGCTTCGTCCTCGCCGTTGATACGCACCGTGACCGGAGTACCCTGGCCCGCGGCCAGCAGCATCACGCCCATGATGCTCTTGGCGTTGATCTCACGGCCCTTGGCGGCCATGGTCACGTTGCAGCGGAACGGCGCCAGGGTCTGCACCAGCTTGGCGGTGGCCCGGGCATGCAGGCCCAGGCGGTTGCTGACGGTGAGTTCTCGTTCAAGCATCGTCGACTATCGCTCCATTACGGGTACCCGCCGCGGCTGTGGCGGGCAGTTGATCCAGTCCCTGTTCCGGATAATTCATCACCCGCAGCAACATCGGCAGGCTCAGCGCCGACACCCGGCGAACCGGGGTCCCCAGCCGGGCCAGCTGCCCGGCAAGGTTGGCGGGGCTGGCACCGTACAGGTCGGTCAGGATCAGCACGCCTTCCCCGCCATCGACCCGCCGCAGGGCGGCCGAGGCGAGCGGAAGCAGGGCGTCCAGGTCTGCGTCGAACGGTACTTCGAAAGCTTCTGTTTTCAGCGGCAACTGCCGCAGGAGCCGGGTCGCCACGTCAAGCAGGGCGGTCCCGACCCCGGGATGTGTTACGAGGAGAATGCCACAGGTCATTACTGCACGTTAACAGGTCAAGGTGAATTGGCGATAGCAGCAGATGAGGGGCACTGTGTCCCGTATTCAGTGTTGCTCGCTGGCGTGCCCTTTTTCGTTGAAAAAGAGATCCGACGCCATCCGTTTTTCGATGCCTGACAGCGATTCATCCACGCATGGCGTGGATCTACCGTGTCGACCAAGGTCGACACCCACCAACAGCACACGGAATCTGTCAGAGGCGGGGCGGTGTGGGCAGGCAGGACCGTTGGCGCCATGGATGGCGCCATCGAGCCCCCAGGGACGGGTTCACGGCGTGTCCTGCCAACCCACACCGCCCCGCCATCCCACGGATAGCCCGCTGTTGCTGTTGCTGTTGCTGTTGCTTCGGCCTCTGCAGGTGCAGGGCTGCAAGCCCTGCCGAACAACCCCTTGATTTCGGGACAATCAGCCATACCCCTTGGCGAGGCCGCACGCGCTGGCGCGGCATTGCACATGGAGCCCTATCGATGACCGACACCATCCAGACCGAAACCCTTGGCTTCCAGACCGAAGTCAAGCAGCTGCTGCAGCTGATGATCCACTCGCTGTACTCCAACAAGGAAATCTTCCTGCGCGAGCTGGTCTCCAACGCCGCCGACGCCGCCGACAAGCTGCGCTTCGAGGCCCTGACCCAGCCGGCCCTGCTGGAAGGCGACAGCGAGCTGCGCGTGCGCGTCAGCTTCGACCCCACCGCGCACACCATCACCATCGAAGACAACGGCATCGGCATGAGCCGCGCCGAGGCGATTGCCCATCTCGGCACGATCGCCAAGTCCGGCACCGGCGATTTCCTGCGCCAGCTGTCCGGCGACCAGAAGAAGGATTCGCAGCTGATCGGCCAGTTCGGCGTCGGTTTCTACAGCGCCTTCATCGTTGCCGACGAAGTGGAAGTGACCTCGCGCCGCGCCGGCCTGGCTGCAGGCGAAGGCGTGCGCTGGACCTCGCGCGGCGAAGGCGATTTCGACGTGGCCACTGTCGACAAAGCCGAGCGCGGCACCCGCATCGTGCTGCACCTGAAGGACGGCGAGCATGATTTCGCCGACGGCTGGCGCCTGCGCAGCATCCTCAAGAAGTATTCGGACCATATCGGCCTTCCGATCCAGATGCCGAAGGAAGGTGGCGAAGAAGGCGCCGCGGTCGAATGGGAAACCGTCAATCGCGCCAGCGCGCTGTGGACCCGTCCGCGCACCGAGATCAGCGACGCCGAGTACACCGAGTTCTACAAGCACGTGGCGCACGACCACAGCGATCCGCTGGCGTGGAGCCACAACAAGGTCGAAGGCAAGCTGGAGTACACCTCGCTGCTGTACGTGCCCGGCCGCGCGCCGTTCGACCTGTACCACCGCGACGCGCCCAAGGGCCTGAAGCTGTATGTGCAGCGCGTGTTCGTGATGGACCAGGCCGAACAGTTCCTGCCGCTGTACCTGCGCTTCATCAAGGGCGTGGTCGATTCCAACGACCTGTCGCTGAATGTCTCGCGCGAGATCCTGCAGTCCGGCCCGGTCATCGATTCGATGAAGGCGGCGCTGACCAAGCGCTCGCTGGACATGCTGGAAAAGCTGGCCACCGACAAGCCGGAGCAGTACGCCACGTTCTGGAAGGAATTCGGCCAGGTGCTGAAGGAAGGTCCGGCCGAGGACTACAACAACCGCGAGAAGGTGGCCGGCCTGCTGCGCTTCGCCTCCACCCGTGGCGACGGCGATGCGCAGACCGTGTCGCTGGCCGATTACCTCGGCCGCATGGCCGAAGGCCAGGACAAGATCTACTACCTGACCGGCGAGAGCTACAGCCAGGTGCGCAACAGCCCGCACCTGGAAGTGTTCCGCAAGAAGGGCGTGGAAGTGCTGCTGCTGACCGACCGCATCGACGAGTGGCTCATGGGCTACCTGACCGATTTCGACGGCAAGGGCTTCGTCGACATCGCCCGTGGCGACCTCGACCTGGGCGCGCTGGAAAGCGAGGCCGACAAGCAGGAACAGGAAGCAGCCGCCAAGGACAAGCAGGGCCTGGTCGAGCGCCTGAAGACGGTGCTGGGCGATGACGTGGCCGAAGTGCGCGTGTCGCACCGCCTGACCGATTCTCCGGCGGTGCTGGCCATCGGCGAACAGGACCTGGGCCTGCAGATGCGCCAGATCCTGGAAGCCAGCGGGCAGAAGGTGCCGGACAGCAAGCCGGTGCTGGAAATCAATCCGGGCCACCCGCTGATCGCCAAGCTCGATGCCGAAGCCGACGGCGCGCGTTTCGATGATCTAGGCCGGGTGCTGTTCGACCAGGCCGCACTGGCCGCCGGTGACAGCCTGAAGGACCCGGGCGCCTATGTGGCGCGCCTGAACAAGCTGCTGCTGGAGCTGTCGGCCTGATTGACAGGATGGAGGCCAACCTTGGTGACGCGCTTTTGTAGAGTCGAGCCATGCTCGACTGCTCCATGAGTGCCAACCGAGGTTGGCACCTACCAGGGCGGGTCGAGCATGCCAACCAAGGTTGGCCCCCACCTGGGGCGGCGGTTGGCACCTACCGAAGTGGGCTGCTCAGACCTCGCGATCCAGCAGCGAGCCCAGCATCTGGTCCTGGCGGCGGATCACCGTGGCATTGGCGGCGAAGGCCACCACCTCGGCTTTCGCCGCCAGCAGATCACCCAGCGGTGCGCGGGTATCGGCGCCAATGGACGTCACCGAAGCCTTCACCCCGCCCTGCTCCACCGCACTACGCTGCAGCTGCAGGCGTTGGGCATCGGGAGTCGCCAGGTTGGCCACGTTGTGCGCGGCCACCTGCACGCCCTGCTGGGCCACACGCGTCCCGCTGAGGGCGATTCCCATCACGTTGTTCATGGCGGTCTCCGGGCCGCCCTGCGCAGCCCTCCGGACCGGTTAACGGCCGGCGGGCCGCGACCTTGAGTCCACATCGGCCCGACAGGCCCGAGTGGTAGCATATCCCTCTGATTTCAGCGCCTTTTGCCAATGCTCAGTTTTTTCCGCCGCAAGAAGCCCCAGGATGCCCCCGCAACGGAGGCACCCAAGACCCAGCACTACTCGGCTGAAGAGCTGGCGGCGGCGTTCCCGTCGGCCGCGCCGGTCGAGGACAAGAAGCCGGCACCGGTAGCCGTACCGGCCGAGACTGCACCGGTCGAGCCGCCCCCCGCAGCCATCGTTCCGAACGCTGTCGAGCCGACCCCGGTGGTTCCGGCTCCAGTCGCACCGGTTCCGGCAGCTCCTGCACCCACGGCGCAGATCGACGTCGCCCCCGTCGCGGCCCTGGCCATCGAACCGGCACCCGCACCGCTGCCTGAGCCCACCCCCACACCTGTCACCGACGATCTGCCTGCCGCCGCCTCGGTCGACGCCGTTCCGGCGCCTGCCGGCAAGCCCGGCTGGCGCGAGCGCCTGCGCAACAGCGTCATCGCGCGCAGCTTCGGTGGCCTGTTCTCGCGCAACCCCAAGCTCGACGACGACCTGCTGGACGAGCTGGAAACCGCACTGATCACCGCCGATGTCGGCGTAGGTGCCACCACCGATCTGGTCGAGGGCCTGCGCAAGCGCATGAAGTCGCGCGAGTTCGCCGACGCCAATGCACTGCTGGCCGCGCTGCGCGCCGAGCTGATCGCAATCCTGCAGCCGGTGGCCAAGCCGCTGGTGATCGACCGCAACGCCAAGCCCTTCGTGGTGCTGACCGTCGGCGTCAACGGCGTCGGCAAGACCACCACCATCGGCAAGCTGGCCAAGCGCTTCAAGGACGATGGCCACAGCCTGATGCTGGCCGCCGGTGACACCTTCCGTGCCGCCGCCGTGGCCCAGTTGCAGGCCTGGGGCGAGCGCAACGGCGTGGCCGTGGTCGCGCAGGGGCAGAACGCGGATGCCGCTTCGGTGGCATTCGATGCGCTGCAGGCCGGCAAGGCCCGTGGCACCTCGGTGCTGATCGCCGATACCGCCGGCCGCCTGCACACCCAGTCCGGTCTGATGAACGAGCTGGGCAAGATCCGCCGCGTGCTCGGCAAGATCGACGCTACTGCACCTCACGAGGTGTTGATGGTGATCGACGGCACCACCGGCCAGAACGCGCTGTCGCAGTTGCGCCAGTTCAATGCCGCGGTGAACGTGACCGGTTTGGTGGTGACCAAGCTGGACGGCACCGCCAAGGGAGGCGTGGTGTTCGCACTGGCCCGCGAGTTCGGCATTCCGATCCGTTTCGCCGGCATCGGCGAGCGCCCGGAAGACCTGCGCGTGTTCGACCCGGAAGCCTTCGTCGACGCCCTGCTGCCCGAAGCGCTGGGCGGCTGATACACCGCGCAGCCACGCAAGGCGTGGCTCTACTGCAATCCGGTAGAGCCACCCCACGGGTGGCTGCCTCTCTGGAACACCGATGCCCCGCCAGCCGCACGCCAGCGCCAGCACTGCCCAGCAAGACGACTTCGTCTCCCGCCTGCTGCACTGGTTCGACGCCCACGGTCGCCACGACCTGCCCTGGCAGCATCCGCGCAGCCCCTATCGGGTCTGGCTGTCGGAAATCATGCTGCAGCAGACCCAGGTGGCCACGGTCATCCCGTACTTCCAGCGGTTCCTGCAGCACTTCCCGACCCTGCCCGACCTCGCCGCCGCCAGCAACGACGCGGTGATGGCGCAGTGGGCCGGGCTCGGCTACTACGCCCGTGCACGCAACCTGCATGCCGCTGCAAAGCGCTGCGTGGAACTGCACGACGGCGACCTGCCGCGCGATTTCGATGCATTGCATGCCCTGCCCGGCATCGGCCGCAGCACCGCTGGCGCGATCCTCAGCCAAGCCTGGAACGACCCGTTCGCGATCCTCGACGGCAACGTCAAGCGCGTGCTCAGCCGCTACCACGGCATCGAGGGCTTCCCGGGCCTGCCGGCCATCGAGAAGCAGTTGTGGGCGATCGCCGAGGCGCACGTGGCGCAGGTGCCGGCCGGGCGCATGGCCGATTACACCCAGGCGCAGATGGACCTGGGCGCGACCGTGTGCAGCCGCGCCAAACCCGCCTGCGTGATCTGCCCGCTGCAGGACGCGTGCGTGGCGCGCCGCGAAGGCCGCACCGCTGAACTACCCACGCCCAAGCCCAGCAGGACCCTGCCCGAGCGCGAAGCAGTGGCCCTACTGCTGCGCGACGCCCAGCAGCGCGTGCTGCTGCAGAAGCGGCCGGACACCGGCATCTGGGCGCAGCTGTGGACACTGCCGCAGGCCGACGCCGGCAGCGTGCTGCAGGACTGGTTCGATGCCCATGTCGATGGCTCGCTGGAAGATGCCGAGGAGCTGCCAGTGCTGCAGCACACCTTCAGCCACTACAGGCTGCACCTGCAGGTGCTGGCGCGGCAGGTACATGGCCTGCGCGTGGAGGAGCCCACGCTGCGCTGGGTCGCCTACGATGAACTGCCCGCGCTGGGCCTGCCCGCGCCGATCCGCAAACTGCTCGACGGCGCGACGATCAAGACGCCAAAACGAACTTCCAAGAAACCCCGCAACCACGAGTGAGCGCCATGCCCCGAACCGTCTTCTGCCAGTACGAACAACGCGATGCCGAGGGCCTGGACTTCGTGCCCTACCCCGGCGAGCTGGGCCAGCGCATCTTCAACAACATCGGCAAGCAGGCCTGGGCTGCGTGGCTGGCGCACCAGACCATGCTGATCAACGAGAACCGCCTGTCGCCGCGTACGCCGGAACATCGCGCGTTCCTTGAAGGCGAACTGGTCAAGTTCCTGTTCGAGAAGGACGCGGAAAAGCCGGCAGGCTTCACCCCGGAAGCCTGACGCACAGGTAGTGCCGGCCGCCAACAAAAAGGGGACGGAGGGGATTAAGTCGTTTGTGGCACAAACGACTTAATCCCCTCCGTCCCCTTTTTTGATCATTTCGCCGGCGCGGTGTTTTCCTCGCGCTCCTGCACCTGCGCCTGGCGCAGCTCCTGTTCTGAGGCACGCAGCGCCTTCACGTCCAGCTTGCGAATGCTGTTGATGAAGCACGGCATGCGCGGGCCGCCGGTAGGGTCGCGCACCAGCACTTTGTCGAAGCGCGCCGAAACACGGTTCATCTGGCTGGTCAGGCCGATGGCGGTGGCATACGGCAGGTCCTGGCAGGGGCCTCTCAGCTCCAGCAGGTAGGCCTCGCTCGGGCGCGTCCACACCGCCAGCGCGCTGTCGCCCAGCTCGGTCCAGCCATTGAGGGTGCCGAAGAACTGCATGTCGTTCTGCGGCGCACCGGCGTGGGCGCGGTACAGGTCGAGCTTCTCGGCGCTGCTGAGCCGGCCAGTGGTCGCGCAGGCGGCCAGGGCCAGGCAGAGTCCGGCCATCAGGATCGGGGTCTTCATGGCGATCTCCTCAGGGAACTGTCGCCATCATGCGCCTGGGCCGGCAACCCGGCGCGACGACCGGCAGCCCCATTCAGGCGCCGGTCGGCGGTCGACCCAGGTCGACCTCTACCAAAGCAGACCCAAGGCCCCGGATTCCGGTAGTCGCCAACCTCGGTTGGCGCTTGCCCTACAAGAACAGCCGACCAGGGCCGGTCTCTTCCAAAGCGGGCCCAGCGCCTCAGACGTCGGCGTGCGCCAGCGCGTGCAGGCGCCCTTCGCGCAGCTCCAGCACCCGGTCCAGGCGCCGCGCCAGGCTGCGGTCGTGGGTGACCAGCACCAGACTGGTGTGACGCGCACGATTCAGTTCCAGCATCAGCTCGAACACCGTTGCAGCCGTGCGGTCATCCAGGTTGCCGGTCGGCTCGTCACCGAGCACGCAGGCCGGATGATTGACCAGTGCCCGCGCCACCGCAGCACGCTGGCGCTCACCACCGGACAGCTCGCCCGGCTTGTGGTCCAGGCGATGGCCGAGGCCGACCGCTTCCAGCAGCGTGGTGGCGCGGCTGCTCGCTTCTGCGACCGCAGTGCCAGCCAGCAGTACCGGCATCATCACGTTTTCCAGCGCGGTGAACTCCGGCAGCAGGTGATGGAACTGGTAGACGAAGCCCAGCGCCTGGTTGCGCAGCAGGCCGCGCGCGGTGTCCGACAGCGCCGACATGCGCTGGCCGGTCACATAGACCTCGCCGGCGGTGGGAATGTCCAGGCCACCCAGCAGGTGCAGCAGCGTGCTCTTGCCGGCGCCGGAGGCACCGATGATCGCCACCGTCTCGCCGGCGGTGACGGTCAGGTCCAGGCCATCGAACACCGGGGTCTGCATGCGCCCTTCGGCGTAGGTCTTGCCCAGTGCTTCGGCGCGGATCACTTCATCGCCGCGGTTGAAGACCTTATTCATAACGCAGGGCCTCCGCCGGCTGGGTGCGTGCTGCCCGCCAGGCGGGATACAGGGTGGCCAGGAAGCTCATCAGCAGCGCGACCACGGTGATCGCCACCACGTCGCCGGTCTGCATGTCGGTCGGCAGGCCGGTGATGTAGTACACATCCTCCGGCAGCAGCTTGACGTTGAACACGCTCTCGATGGCGCCGAGGATGCGCTCCAGGTTGAGGGTCAGGGTGATGCCGCCGATCAGGCCGGCCAGCGTGCCGAAGATGCCGATCAGCGAACCCTGCACCATGAACACCTGCATCACCCCGCCAGGAGTCAGGCCAAGGGTGCGCAGGATGGCGATGTCGGCCTGCTTGTCGGTCACCAGCATCACCTGCGAGGACACCAGGTTGAAGGCACCCATGGCGATGATCAGCGACAGCAGGATGCCCATCACCACCTTCTCCATGCGCAGCGAGTGGTAGAGGTTGGCGTTCTGCTGGGTCCAGTCACTCACGCGGTAAGCACCGCCGAGGCTCTGCGCCAGGTCCACGCCCACTTCCAGCGAGCGGTCCATGTCGTGCAGCTTCAGCCGTACGCCGGTGGCACCATCGCTGCGCAGCACGCGCTCCAGGTCCTGCATGTTGGCAAAGCCGACGCCACGATCGACCTCGTTGTAGCCGGCCTCGAAGATGCCGCTGACGGTGAAGCGTTTCATCCGTGGCACCGCGCCGGCGGGCGTGCCTTGCACTTCGGCAAACGTCACCAGTACCTGGTCGCCGACGTCAACACCCAGCCAGATCGCCAGTTCCTTGCCCAGCAGCAGGTTGAAGCTGCCCGGCTTGAGGCTGTCATAGCTGCCCTTGGTGACCTTCTTGTCGATCACCGAGACTTTCGGCTCCAGCGCCGGATCGATGCCCTGGATGATCGCCCCCTGCACGCGCGGGCCGCTGATCATCGACTGGATCTCGATGTAGGGTGCGGCACCGGCCACGCGCGGGTCCTTGCGGGCGACGTCCACCACGCGCATCCAGTCCGGCATCGGCTCGCCGTCGCGGCTGATGGTGGTGTGCGCGGTCATCTGCAGCAGGCGGCTGCGGATTTCCTTCTGGAAACCGCTCATCACCGCCAGGGTGGTGATCAGCACCGTAACGCCGAGCGCGATGCCCAGAATCGATGCCATCGAGATGAAGGAGATGAAGCCGTTGCGGCGCTTGGCGCGCAGGTAGCGCAGGCCGATCGCCACGGGAATGGGTTTGAACATGCAGGCACGCCAGTCAATTCAGCTTATGGTGCCATTGACCGGGGCCGACGGGAAACGCTGCGTGCGGCCACGGCCAGTCGCAGTTCACGTCGCTGCCCGGAATCGAGCACATCGGGCCAGAACAGCAGGCGCCGGCGGCGCCGATCCTCACGCCAGAGCAGCAACAACCATGGGCCACGCACGACCAGTTGTGGTGCATCGACGTCCTCCCCGGCCACCTGCAGCGGCTCGGGCGGTACCGGCAGAAGCACCTGCACGCGCGGCCTGCGCTGGCGCCAGGCCAGTTCGGCCAACCCGACGCCCCAGGCCAGCAACACGGCGGGCATCAGCAGCCGTGGCGGCAGATCCGATGCGCGCAGCAGCCAGGGTGCGGCCAGCAGTACCGCCAGCTGGGCGGCGGCCTGGAGCCGCGAGGGGCGCCACTCAAGGCTTGAGGGCGAGGATCTTCTGCATGAGGGGGATCGCGTGCGCATGCGGGCAGGCCTCATAGCCCATGAACCAGCGCCACAACTTATCGTCCTCGCAGTCGAGCAGGAACAGGAAAACTTCGCGCTCTTCGGTCGGCGCAGTGCTCCATTCACGGTCCAGATAACGGCCGAACAGCTGGTCCAGCTCGCGCATGCCGCGGCGGCAGCGCCAGCGCAGCTTCTTCAGCAGAACATCTTCTTCCATCGTGTTTCTCCAGATACAGCAAAGCCACGCATGGCGTGGCTCTACTGGGGTGGCACAGCCACGGATGGCGCGGCTCTACCGGGTACAGCCAGAGCCGATCAGGCGCGGCGTTCCATCATCAGCTTCTTGATCTCGGCGATCGCCAGCGCCGGGTTCAGGCCCTTCGGGCAGGTCCGGGCGCAGTTCATGATGGTGTGGCAGCGGTACAGCTTGAACGGATCTTCCAGATCGTCCAGGCGCGCACCGGTGTCCTCATCACGCGAGTCGATGATCCAGCGGTAGGCCTGTAGCAGGATCGCCGGGCCCAGGTAACGCTCGCCGTTCCACCAGTAGCTCGGGCAGCTGGTCGAGCAGCACGCGCACAGGATGCACTCGTACAGGCCGTCCAGCTTCTTGCGGTCTTCCGGCGACTGCAGGCGCTCACGGTCCGGCGGTGCCGGGGTCTGAGTGCGGATCCACGGCTTGATCGACGCGTACTGCGCGTAGAAGTGGGTCAGGTCCGGAACCAGATCCTTGACCACGTTCATGTGCGGCAGCGGATAGATCGGCACTTCCTTCTTGCCGCAGTCCGAGATGGCTCGGGTGCAGGCCAGGGTGTTGGTGCCGTCGATGTTCATCGCGCACGAACCACAGATACCTTCGCGGCAGGAGCGGCGGAAGGTCAGGGTCGGGTCGATCTCGTTCTTGATCTTGATCAGGGCGTCCAGGACCATCGGGCCACAGGCGTCCAGATCAACTTCATAGGTGTCGGTGCGCGGGTTGCTGTCGTCGTCCGGACTCCAGCGGTAGATCTTGAAGGTGCGCACGTTCTTGCCGCCGTTCTTGACGGGGAAGTGCTTGCCCTTCGTGATCTTGGAATTCTTGGGGAGTGAAAACTCGGCCATGGCTGCTCTCGTTGGCTCAGGCGGCCCGCGCCCTTGGGCGCGGATTGCATGGTAGGCGGGGTCGGATCAGTACACGCGCGGCTTCGGCGGCACTACGGACACGTCGTCGGTCAACGTGTACATGTGCACCGGACGGTAGTCGAAGCTGCACTTGCCCTTCTCGTCGACGCTGACCAGGGTGTGCTTCTGCCAGTTGACGTCGTCGCGGTCCGGGAAGTCCTCGTGCGCATGCGCGCCGCGGCTTTCCTTGCGCTGTTCGGCCGAGTTGATCGTCGCCACCGCGTTGAGCAGCAGGTTGTTCAGCTCGTAGGTCTCGATCAGGTCCGAGTTCCACACCAGCGAACGGTCGGAGACCTTCACGTCCTGGAACGAGTCGAAGATCTTGTCCATCTTCTCGCAGCCTTCCTTCAGCGTCTGGCTGGTGCGGAAGACTGCCGCGTCGGCCTGCATGGTGCGCTGCATGCGATCGCGGATGACCGAGGTCGGGGTATCGCCGTTGGCGTGGCGCAGCTTGTCCAGCAGGCCCAGTGCCTTGTCGCACGCATCAGACGCCAGCGGCTTGTGCGATGCGCCCGGCTTGATGGTCTCGGCGCAGCGGTTGGCCACCGCACGACCGAACACCACCAGATCCAGCAGCGAGTTCGAACCCAGGCGGTTGGCGCCATGCACGGACACGCAGGCCGCTTCGCCGATGGCGTACAGGCCCGGCACCACGGCATTGTCGTTGTCGCCGACCCGCTGCACCACTTCACCGTGGTAGTTGGTCGGGATGCCGCCCATGTTGTAGTGCACGGTCGGAATGACCGGAATCGGCTGCTTGTGCACGTCGACGCCAGCGAAGATGCGGGCGCTCTCGGCGATGCCCGGCAGCTTGTCGTCGATCACGCCCGGGCCGAGGTGGGTCAGGTCGAGCAGGATGTGATCCTTGTGCTCGCCGACGCCGCGGCCTTCGCGGATCTCGATGGTCATCGAACGGCTGACCACGTCGCGCGAGGCCAGGTCCTTGTAATGCGGTGCGTAGCGTTCCATGAAGCGCTCGCCGCTGCTGTTGCGCAGGATGCCGCCTTCACCGCGGACACCCTCGGTGATCAGGCAGCCGGCGCCGTAGATGCCGGTCGGATGGAACTGCACGAACTCCATGTCCTGCATGGCGATGCCGGCGCGCATGGCCAGGCCGCCACCGTCGCCGGTGCAGGTATGCGCCGAGGTGGCGCTGAAGTAGGCGCGGCCGTAGCCGCCGGTGGCCAGCACCACGCCCTGGGCGCGGAACAGGTGCAGGGTGCCGTCGGACATGTCCAGGGCCAGCACACCGCGGCAGGCGCCGTCGTCGTCGAAGATCAGGTCGAGCGCGAAGTACTCGATCATGAAGCGCGCATCGTGCTTCAGCGACTGCTGGTACAGGGTGTGCAGCATCGCGTGGCCGGTACGGTCAGCCGCCGCGCAGGTACGCTGCGCCGCCGGGCCTTCACCGTACTTGGTGGTCATGCCACCGAACGGACGCTGGTAGATCTTGCCTTCGGCGGTGCGCGAGAACGGCACGCCGTAGTGTTCGAGCTCGATGATGGCCGGGATGGCCTCACGGCACATGTATTCGATGGCATCCTGGTCGCCCAGCCAGTCCGACCCCTTGATGGTGTCGAAGAAGTGGTAGCGCCAGTCGTCCTCGCCCATGTTGCCGAGCGCGGCGGAAATACCGCCCTGGGCGGCAACGGTGTGCGAACGGGTCGGGAAGACCTTGGTCAGGCACACGGTCTGCAGGCCCTTGGCGGCCAGGCCGAACGTGGCGCGCAGGCCGGCGCCGCCGGCGCCGACCACGACCATGTCGTACTTGTGTTCGGTGATCTTGTAAGCGGACATCTAATCTGGATTCCTGTGTTGGTGCCTGGGCTCAGGCAACGCCGAGGGCGATGCGGCCCACCGCAAACACACTGACGATCATGCCGAGCACGGCGACGAACTTCACCGCGGTCTGCAGCACCAGGGCCAGCAGCGATTCGTGGATGTAGTCTTCCAGCACGACCTGCATGCCGAGCTGCGCGTGCCAGAACATGGCGATCAGCAGGCCGATCAGCGGCACTGCATTCCACGGCTTGGCCACGGCGGCGGCGGCGGTCGCGTAGTCCGAGCCCAGCAGGCTCAGCACGAAGACCAGGAACCAGATGCCCAGCGCCACCAGGGCGGCGGCAGTCAGGCGCTGGTGCACGAAGTGCTCGGTGCCGGTCTTGGCCGAGCCCAGGCCGCGCACGCTCTTCAACGGGGTACGGAACTTGCTCATGCGGCACCTCCGAACATCACATAGGCCCACACCAGCAGGGTGATCACCAGGCTGCCGATGACCGACAGCCAGCTGCTGCGGATGAACGCGGGGATGCTGAAGCCGATGGCGAAGTCCTGCACCACATGGCGGATGCCATTGCACAGGTGATAGGCGAACGACCATGTCCACGCGAACAGGAACACGCGGCCATACCAGGCCCCGGCATGGCCGGTGAAGCAGTTCCAGGACTCGGGCCCCATCATCAGGGCCAGCAGCCCGGCGGCGATGATGAGGGCACCAACAGACAGAAAGACGCCAGTGGCTCGATGCAGGATCGAGGTGGCCATCTGAATCTGCCAGCGATACACCTGAAGGTGCGGGGAAAGTGGGCGTTGTCTGGTCGCCATTCGCTGGGCTCGTTGTCTCGGCTGGGCGGCACGCGGCCGCGTTGGCTCAATGCTGATCAGAAATCGATGCAGCGTCCGTTTTTCTCCCAATCGCCATACCGCACCGGATCAAGTCCGCCGCGGCCGCCGAATTCCTCTGCCTTTTCCTGTTCCACGGGCACGGGTGCCGCAGGGACCAGCGGGGCTTCAGATTCGTCGTCGGGAGTGGGGGTTGTTTGGCCTATCATGTTCGGTCTCGCAACGCACAAATTTTAGACCTCGTTCACGTGCCTGACAACCTGCCCCCTGCTTTCGTCGGATATCCGCGCCTGCCCGGCCACCAGTTGCTGAGCCTGCAGGGCGTGGATGCGGCCGTTTTCGCCCACGCCCAGTTCAGCAGCGACGTCACTGCCCTGCCCCTGCAGCACTGGCAGTGGAGCGCCTGGTTGAGCGCCAAGGGCCGCACCCTGGCGGTGTTCCAGCTGCTTCGGCTGGCCGAAGACCACGTAATGCTGGTGCTGGCCGACGGCGATGCCGATGCGATTGCGTCGCAACTGCAGCGCTTCGTGTTCCGCCGCAAGGTCAAAGTGCTGCTGCGCAGCGATCTGGCGGTGGCCGGCGCGTTCACCGCACCCGAGGCCGCCAGTGGCGCCGCGATTGCGCAGACCGCAGGTGACGGTTGGGAGCTGGACCTGGGCAGCGACGCCTTGCCGCGGACCCTGCGCATTGGCAGCGCCGATGCCTTTGCTGCCGGCAGTGAAGCCGATGAGGCCGCTTTCGCACTGGCCTGGCGCCAGGCCGACCTGCGCTACGGCCTACCCCGGCTGGAAGAAAGCCAGCGCGAAGTGTGGACCCCGCAGCAGCTGGGGTTGGACCGCCTGAACGGTTACAGCGTGAAGAAGGGCTGCTATCCCGGCCAGGAAATCGTCGCCCGCACCCACTTCCTCGGCAAAGCCAAGCGCGCGGTGCAGTTGCTGCATACCGCGGCAACGGCGCAGGCCGGCGATGGCGTGCAGCAGGAAGGCGCGGCGCTGGGCACGATTGCCAGCGTGGCCGGCGACCTGGCACTGGCGGTGCTGCCGCTGGAGGCCAGCGATGCCGAGCTGCAGGTGGGTGATGCCATTGCGCAGCGCGTGCCGTTGCTGGATGGCCTGGCACGCTGAATTTGAAGGGCCTTCATCCACGC